>JAJZSQ010000083.1 GCA_021849615.1 Pseudomonadota bacterium | reverse complement strand
TTCCGATCTATCGAGCGCGTGGCGCACCTTGAAATCCGGGTGCGAGGCGGCGCGCGCGAACTTGTTCCACGGACAGACCAGTTGGCAATCGTCACAGCCGTAGATGCGGTTGCCCATCGGGGCGCGCAGTTGCGGCGGGATCGGCCCGTCGAGCTCGATGGTCAGATACGAGATGCAGCGGCGGGCATCGAGCTGGTACGGTGCGACGATTGCCGCGGTCGGACAGGCTGCGATGCAGGCCGAGCACGAGCCGCAGTGCGCGCTCGCGGGCGCATCGAGTGGCAGCGGCAGATCGGTGAGGATCTCCCCGAGGAAGAACCACGAGCCGGCGTCGCGCGCGATCAGATTGGTGTGTTTGCCGATCCAGCCGAGGCCGGCGTTGCGGGCGAGCGCCTTCTCCAGCACCGGCGCGCTGTCGACACAGACCCGGTAGCCGAACGGGCCGATTCGCGCGGCGAACTCGCGGGCGAGGCGCGCGAGCGCAGCGCGCATCACCTTGTGATAGTCGCGCCCGAGCGCATAGCGGGACACGTAGCCGGTGAGCGGCTCGGCGAGCACCGCTTCGGCGCGCTGCGCCTCGGCCGGCCAGTAGTCCATGCGCACGCTGATGACCCGCAGCGCCCCGGGCAGCAGCTCGGCGGGACGGCTGCGCAGCGTGCCGTGGCGCCGCATGTAGTGCATGCGCCCGTGCATCCCCGCCTCGAGCCAGCGCAGCAGATGCTGCTCATCCTCCGGCAGGTCCACCCCGGCGACGCCGAGACGCGTGAAGCCGAGCGCGCGTGCGCGCTCGGCGAGTTCGCCCTTCAGGGCCCCGGGCTCGGGTACGCGTTCGGTCATGGGTGCCTCACGGGGCCAGTATAATCAAGCCCATGTCGCTGCCCGTCTCGCTGTATACCTCGGCCCAGGTGCGCGCCCTGGATCGCGCCGCCACCGAGCAGCTCGGCCTCACCGGTTACGCGCTGATGGAGCGCGCCGGCGAGGCGGCGCTGCGTGCGCTGCGCGAGCGCTGGCCGGGGGCCTGGCGGATCACCGTGGTCTGCGGCCCGGGCAACAATGCCGGCGACGGCTATGTGCTGGCGCGGCTCGCGCGCGCCGCCGGCTGCGGCGTCAGCGTGCTCGCGGCGAGTCCGCCGGAGCGCCTGCGCGCAGCTGCGCTCGAGGCCTGTGCAGCGTGGCGAGCGGCCGGCGGCACGATCGAGCCGTTCACGGCGCAGGCGCTGGCGGATACCGAGGTGCTGGTCGATGCGCTGCTCGGCACCGGACTCTGCGGTGCCGTGCGCCCCGAACTGGCCGGCGTCAT
This sequence comes from Pseudomonadota bacterium, assembly GCA_021849615.1. Classification (GTDB taxonomy): domain Bacteria; phylum Pseudomonadota; class Gammaproteobacteria; order Steroidobacterales; family Steroidobacteraceae; genus 13-2-20CM-66-19. Next base: position 10,933 of record JAJZSQ010000083.1, on the reverse strand, counting down.
CGGGGCCATCAATGCCAGCGGCCGCTCGGTATTGGCACTCGACGTGCCGTCCGGTCTCGATGCCGACCGCGGCCTGGCGCTGGGGGCAGCCGTACGGGCCGAATGCACCGTTACGTTCGTGGCGCTGAAGACCGGGCTGCTGCTCGGTGAGGGGCCTGAGCATTGTGGCGCGCTGGTGTTCGATGATCTGGGGCTCACGGGCCGCCTGACGCAGGTGCCGCCAGCGTCCCTGGAGCGGCTGGTGGCGGCGGATCTGGAGCAGGCCCTGCCGCGCCGGGCCCGGTCCGCCCACAAAGGGGATTTCGGCCATGTTCTGATCGTCGGCGGCGGGCCGGGCATGCCCGGGGCCGCGCGGCTCGCCGGGGAGGGCTGTCTGCGCTCCGGCGCCGGACGGGTCACGGTGGCGGTCGCACCGCAGAACCTCGCGGCCGTGGTGAGTGCGCGTCCGGAACTGATGTGCGTGCCGCTGGAGCAACCCGAGGCGGTGCGCACCCTCGCGCTACGCTGTGATCTGGTGGCGGTCGGACCTGGACTCGGACAGGACACTTGGGCGCGCGAGGCGTTCGAGGCGGCGCTCGGCTGCGGCAAACCGCTGGTGGTCGATGCCGATGCACTCAACCTGCTCGCCGCCGGGCCGCGCCTCGCGCCGCCGGCCGGCTGGGTGCTGACGCCTCATCCCGGGGAGGCCGCCCGGCTGCTCGCCACGAGCGGCGCACAGATCCAGGAGGATCGACTCGGCGCCCTCGAGGCCTTGCTCGCGCGCTATGGCGGCGTAGTGGTGCTGAAGGGCGCCGGCACGCTGGTGGGCCGCCGCGGGGCCGTGACGGCGGTGTGCGAGCACGGCAATCCCGGCATGGCCAGCCCCGGAATGGGCGATGTGCTCACCGGGCTGATCGCCGGAATCCTCGCCCAGTGCCGCGACCCGTGGCGCGCCGCGCGCGCCGGGGTGCTCGCCCATGCTCTGGCAGGAGACGCCGCGGCGCGCGGCGGGGAGCGCGGGCTGCTCGCCGGAGATCTGATCGGGGAGTTACGCCGCTGTCTGAATTTCTGAACAGCGCAGTGGCCACTGAAGGGCTCGGCGCGCGCCTCGCACGCGCGCGGCCCGACGGGCGCGCGCCGCTCGCGGTGCTGTATCTGTGCGGGGATCTGGGCGCCGGCAAGACGACGTTGGCGCAGGGATTTCTGCGCGCGTGCGGCATCACCGGTCCGGTGCGCAGTCCGACCTATTCACTGCTGCAGCTGTACCCGCTCGAGGGCCAGACGGTGGTGCATCTGGATCTGTACCGGCTGCGCACGCCGGAGGAGCTCGAACACCTGGGCCTGGAGGACTGGGCGCTGCCGGGGTGTCTGTGGCTCATCGAATGGCCGCAGCGGGCTCACGGGAGCCTGCCGCCGCCCGACGTGACCGTCGAACTCAGCGTCGCGGCCGAGGGGCATGAGGCCCGACTGTCCTGCGGCACCGCTGCAGGTGAAGCCTGGCTGGCACGCTGTGCGCGCAATTCGAGTTGAAATGAGGGCGCGCGGCTCGTAGATTACGCCTCAACGAATGCCGCGAAGCCCATGATCAGGAAGGTATTTTACATCTCGATTGCGCTGCTGGGTGCGCTTGCGGGCCGCGCGGCGCACGCCGGTGTCGATCATTTGGATCGGCTCTGGGTGTCGAGTTCGTCCCAGGCCGCCACCGCGCGGCTCGAACTGGGGGGCTTCACTCGCGCGCATTATTTCCGGCTGACGAACCCGGACCGCGAGGTCATCGACCTGCTCGGCACGCGCGCCGGTGCCGGTCTGCGCCTGCCGCAGACGCGTGGCTGGGTGCGCGGGGTGCGCATGGGCCTGCAGCCGAACGGTGCGCTGCGCCTGGTTTTCATCACCGGCTCGGCGGCCCACATGCGCCTGGTGTGGCTGCGCCCGACGCGCGCCGGGCGGCAACTGCTCATCGAACTGAACGGCTTCGGTCCGGCCGCGCCGCGCCGCACGGTCGCGCCGCCGCGCGCGATCCGCACCCGGCTGACCCCGCTCGATGATGGACGGGACATCATCGTCACCGTCGATCCGGGCCACGGCGGGATCGACTCGGGCACCATCGGGCCGCACGGCATCATGGAAAAGAACATCACGCTCGCCATCGGCCGGCGGCTGGCGCAGCGCATCGATCAGCAGCGCGGGATGCGTGCGACCATGACCCGCGACAGTGACGTGTACCTGACACTGCGCGACCGTATGCGCATCGCACGCCGCGACCACGCCGATCTGTTCGTTTCGATTCACGTCAACGATTGCGACGATCCGGACATCGAGGGCGCTCAGGTGTACATCCTGTCGCTGCACGGGGCCTCGAACGAGGCGGCCCGGATCCTCGCGGCCCGGGAGAACGCCTCCGATGATCTGGCCGGCGTGCGCCTGCGCAACAAGTCGCACACACTGGCCACCGTACTGCTGAACCTGTCTCAGACCACCACCATCGCGCACAGCGTGGTCGCGGCGCACGACGTCCTGCTCGCGCTCGACCGCTCGGTGCCGGTGAACAAGATGACGGTCCAGCAGGCCGCATTCGTGGTGCTGAAGTCGCCCACCATCCCCTCGATGCTGGTCGAGACGGATTTCATGTCCGATCCGACCGAAGCGGCGAAATTGACCCAGCCCTGGTACCAGAAGCGCATCGCCGATGCGATTTTCCACGGCATCCTGGCGTACTTCCGCAACCATCCGCCGGCCGGCACGCTGTTCGCGCAGGAACGTTCAGCACGGCTGCGCATGCTCGTGGCGCGCAACGCGCACTGAGGGCTGTGCCGCCGATCACACCTCGGGCAGCAGTGCGATCTCACTCCAGATGTGCGCCTGCGGCGGCTGTGATTCCCGGGGCGCATGCGTGCCCAGATAGAGGTCGTTGGAGAACAGATCCCCGCCGGCCACCTTGAGACACTCATACGGCCCGATGCGCTTGCGTTGGCCGTCGGCGCCGGTCACACGAAGATACAGGGCGGTGCGGCACTCGAGCACCCTGTGCGTCCTGCGTGCGACCTGCCAGAGACCGCCGCTATAGCGGGCCGCAACGGCGTTGTCGGGTCCGCGCAGCGTCGCATCGGCGCAAATCCTGAAGTAGGCGCCGCGCACGAACGTCATCGACTCGGTGCTCAATTCCCAAAACGTGAGGGTGATCACTCAGCGCACTCGAGTGCGCGACACGGCCCGCGTGCCCGTGCTGAGCGTCCATGCCGAGGAGCTGACGCGACGCACCCTGCGAGCATCCCGGCGGTGCGGACCCGGCGCTGCCCAGATTTGCGCCCTGCGGTGGGCGGGTGCTCGGCAGGGTGCGGTCTCGGCAGGACGTGTCGTGTGATCCGGCATGATGTGGGGAGTCGGCGGGGCCGGGGTCAATTCGATCTCGACGGCGGCGCAGTGAGCGGGGAGTGAGGATGCACCTCGAGGACGACGGTCAGGTGCAGCTTGCCGAGCACGGCCAAGTCATCCGGCGGCAACTCGATTCTGAACACTTCGCGGGCAAACAGGCTGATCAGCACTTCGGCGGCGCCGCCATCCTCGCTCAGCTGCTCGAGGAACGGCTGCGCACGACGGAGCTGGTTGAGCGTCTTCGACAGCACCGACTCCACCGACACTCCTTCGCCCGAGAGCTGCGGTTCGCGCATCAATCGCCCCATCCAGTAGCTGTCACGATGGGTCCCGCCGAGCGTTGCGCCAGTGGCATCGCGGCGCGGCTCGCCGGCCCGCCACGAGTGCTGTGGTTCCATACCGAGCGCCGCGCTGATCGTCAGCGGATCGAGTGTCGGATGACGGATGCGCAGAGAAACGGTGAATTCGTACTCGCTCATGGGCGTGACCGCTCGGGGCAGATGGCCGGGCATCTCGAGTGAGCCCGCCGGGGAGCACGGACTCGCAGTGCACCGCATTCAACTGCTGCCGCTATTCTTCGGCGCGCAAGTGCGGTCCGGACCCGTTACGTTGGCCGCGTATGCACGCAGACATTCGCGCGAACAGATGATGACGGGTGCCTCCTGGTCATCGAGTGTGCCTGCGTTGGGATGGCGGCTCAACCGAAAGTGTTCATTCGGGCGCCGCCCGTCTTCGAAGCCGACGTCACGCTCGCAGACGTCACAGGTCATCACCTGAATTTCTTCCGCGGGGCGGTACCGTCCCGTCTTACGCCACGCCATGGCACCGACCTCGCTGCAACGTAGATCGGCGCCGTCCCGGCCGTTACAGCCGGGACGGCGCACGATGGACCGGATCTCAGTAGCGGCGCGGGCCGCCGCTGCGGTTGCCGCCGCCCGAACGCTCGCGGTCCTGTGCTTCGTTGACTCGCAACGCGCGGCCGTCAAAGTCGGCGCCGTTGAGCGCCTGCATCGCACGGGCCGCATCGGCGTTGGGCATCTCGACGAAGGCGAAGCCGCGCGGTCGGCCCGTCTCGCGGTCGGTGATCATGGAGACTCTCTCCACCGTCCCGTGTTGTGAGAACAGGGCATTCACGCCTTCGTCGGTGGCGGTGAAGGGGAGATTTCCAACGTATAGTTTGGTCACTGCGGATACTCTTGAGAGAAGCGAATGTGGAGCCGCAGGAATCTCCTGCGACGTGGTTCGCGGAGCTTTGCGCGGGTGGCAGACTTTGGCAGGCGGGGCGCGCCGGAGGGCGACGCGTGATGCCAAGGCAGACAAGCCGAAAAGATACGAGCCGCCCGACAGGCTACAGGATTGCAGCTGGGCTGCCAAACTTTTATGCGCCGCAGTTTGCGCAGATCGCGCGTTCTCGCTTGCGTCGGCGCTGCGGTGCGCGCATGCTGGTTCCACTCGGTCGCGCGAGCGTGCGAATCCCTTCCCGGGCCAGCGTCCGCTCATTGCGCGCGGCGATCGTGATGGCGTTTCGCTGCATGATGAGCCGAGGTGGACATCGGCGGAAAGTCCCGCAGGCGTTGCCTGCGCCCGATGCGTCAGCGCTGCGGTGTCATTTCCTGCTCGGGTGGTACCTCCTCCGGCCCGGAGCAGCACGTCAGAGCGTTGCGTACAGATCGGTCAGCCCGACTGCACGCAAGTCGGATCAATAATTTTCCAACAGATCGAACCCTGGAGCCGATGCGCGTGATGAACCTTTCTCTATTTGACGCGTTCGGCAAGTTTGGTGCCAAGCCGTCCAGCCGATTCGGCTCTCTTTCCGCGATGGCGAGTGACGGCGCCATGGTGATCAATTGCCGCCAGGCGAATTTTTCGCATCCGGCGCCCGGGGTGTTGCGGTACGAGACCCGGCTGTCCGCCGAACAGGCCGCCGCCGGGGTGCTCAAATCACTGAGCGAGCATCTGGGCCGCGCGCGCGACGGTGACTTACCCGTACGGATGGTCGTCACCTTTGCGCAGCGGCAGAAGACGGGCAAGGCAGGCGGCTATTACGTCCGTCCCGATCTGATCGGCAAGGTGGCGGACTTCGACGGGGACCGCTTCGCGATCGATTTTACGCGGCCGCAGGAGCCGGTTGCGCAGAGCGCTGCGCGCCGGCGCAAATAGCGCCGGTCAGTGCGGCGGTGAACTGACGACCGTCAGGGCGAAGTGAAGGTGCAGGCTGCACGGCGCCTTCGATCCACCGTCCCCGCCGCGCATCCCGGCGCACTCGAGTACGCCCTCAATCCGGTGAGCGGGGCTGGCGACGGCCCTGTCGACCGCCGCGGCCAGGTCGAATCCGCCGTTGCAATCGCTGTACGGGCACGGGAATGTGAAGTGCGCGCGGGCCGGCGGGTGCAGGATGCGCGATTGCGGCACGGGCGTACTCGACCCGCCGCCCTCGAAGCGCAGGTCAAAACGCAACTGTTCGACTTTGGGAAATGCGGTGCGCAGCTTGGGGGCGGCTTCCTGGTCGCGCCGCAACTGCGCTGAGCGGTCCTGACTCGTGGGTGCGCCGCGAGTGTTTCCGAGCTTCATGCTCCGCTCATGGGCGTGGCCTCAGCAGGGCCGGCGGGCGCATCCTGCGGCGGTGCCGCGCTTTCTGCGGGGCTGTTGGCGCGGGCGGCCCGACGCTGTTGCTTCTCGAGCTGGCGTGCAGCCCTGTTTTGTTCCTTCTGCTTCTTGGCCAGGCGGTAGTTCGGTTTCGGCACTGAGACTCCTAGGTCACTTTACGATTACAAGAGGTGTTTCCCGCGACACTCTACTCTGATTCCTCCGGTGCGACGTGACGTTTGCCGGTCGTGTGCGAGGTGGGACCTGGTGACTTTCAAAAGCCCAGGCTCAGCTCTGCATCGGGCGGTTTCCAACAGTGCCCGCACGATGAAGCGAACCCGGGGGTAAGCGAACCCGTGGCGCACATCACCGCCCAGCAGGATGTCCGCGGGTCAGGGACGAGCGGACCGCAGGCCGGGAGCGACTCGCGTACCTGTACAAAAGTACACATCCGTGAAAGGCCTCTGGCGCCGGGTCGGCGGGACGTGTCCTGCGGGGCGCGGATCCGAGGCGCGATTCGGTTCCACCGGGCGAGGCCCGTCCGACCGCTGGGCAGCGTGAGCCGGAGGGAGAGTCGCTCGGGGCCGAGGCGATGGGCGAGCGACGAGGGACTGCGAAGCGCAGGGTGAAGTCCCGGAGCGCATCGGGGCCTCGCGCCGCTTGGCCGAGGTGCGTGGCCCATCCGGTCCGTAAGGGCGCTGCGGAATGAGAGGGGGGTGATCGTGCGCGCGGTTGCGGACGTCTATAAACGATTGTAAGCGATTGGTTTAAAAAGAGCTTCGTGGTCGGCGCGCCTGATGCAGGCTCGACGTGCGTCAGACGGCATCGGGGCGGGATGCGAACCCTTCTGCACCCGCCGGAGAGCGGGTACGGCACGATTGAATTTTCGATCCAATATCTATAGGATGCCGGCCCCTTCTGCCCTCGAGTCCCGGATGTACCCCGACCAGGTATGGGGATCGAGGAGGGCGCTGCTCTCTTCAGCGCAGACCATTTTGGACTGACTGAGCCGGGCTCGCCCGCCCGGCCGCTCGACAGTGTGAACCGAAAATTCGATACGGAAACTTGCCATGCCCCGCACAACCGCGCTTTCTGATATCCGCAACATCGGCATCATCGCCCACGTCGATGCCGGCAAAACGACGACGACGGAGCGCATCCTGTATTACACGGGGCGCAAGCACACCATCATCGACATCCACGACACCAAGGATCTGAAGACCTCGACCACGACGGACTACCTCGAGCAGGAGCAGAAGCGTGGCATCACGATTCAGAGCGCCGCGGTGTCCTGCTTCTGGCGCGGCAAGAAGATCAACCTGATCGACACCCCGGGGCACGTCGATTTCACCATCGAGGTGAACCGCTCGCTGCGCGTACTGGACGGTGCCGTGGTCGTGTTCGACGGTGTCGCCGGCGTGGAGCCGCAGTCCGAGACCAACTGGCGTCTGGCGGACAACTACGGCGTGCCGCGCGTTTGCTACGTCAACAAGATGGACCGCAGCGGTGCCAGCTTCACGCGCTGCGTCGACATGATCAAAAAGCGCCTCGGTGCCCGCCCGCTGCCGGTGCAGATCCCGATCGGCTCGGAAGACAACTTCAAGGGCATGATCGATCTGGTCGAGATGAAGGCGCTGGTGTGGAGCTCGGACGACAAGGACGCCGAGTGGCAGTCGCTCGAGGTCACGCCGGATCTGGCCGACAAGCTCGGCATCCACGTGCCGACGGACCGCAAGATCCTCGCCGACGTCGAGAAATACCGTACGGAGCTCGTCGACACCTGTCTCGAGATGGACGACGAGGCGATGCACAAGTACCTCGAGGACGGTCATGCGCCGTCGGCCGAAGTGCTGCGCAAGTGTCTGCGCAAGGGCACCGTGACGGGTGCGTTCAATCCGGTGCTGTGCGGCTCCTCGTACAAGAACAAGGGCGTGCAGCAGGTGCTGGATGCCGTCGTCGACTACATGCCGGCGCCGACCGATGTCGCGGCCATCAAGACCATGGACCAGGACGGCAACGTCACTGGCGAGCGCAAGTGCTCGGATGACGAGCCGTTCAGCGCCCTGGCGTTCAAGGTCATCAACGATGCGTACGGCGCGCTGACGTTCGTGCGCGTGTACTCCGGGGTGCTCACCCGGGGCGCCTCCGTGCAGAACACCACGCGCGGCAAGCGCGAGAAGATCGGCCGCATGGTTGAGATGTTCGCCAAGGAGGCCAATCCGATCGAAGAGGCCCGCGCGGGTGACATCATCGCGCTCGTGTCCATGCAGGAGACGGAGACCGGCGACACGCTCTGTGATGCGGCCAATCCGGTGATCCTCGAGCGTATGCGCTTCCCGGACCCCGTGATCAGCGTGTCCGTGCAGCCGAAGGCCAAGGGCGATCAGGAGAAGTTCAGCGCGGCACTGGCGAAGATGGTGCGCGCCGATCCTTCGCTGCATCTGGAGACCGATCGCGAGACGGGCCAGACGATTCTGCGCGGGATGGGCGAGCTGCATCTGGAGGTGACGCTCGATCGGATGCGCACGGAATTCAACGTCGAGGGCATCATGGGCCAGCCGCAGGTCGCCTACCGCGAGACCATCACGCGCAAGGTCGACGAGCAGTACGTGCACAAGAAGCAGACGGGCGGTTCCGGTCAGTTCGCTGAAGTGTGGATCACGTTCGAGCCGCTCGAGCGCAGCAAGGGTTTCGAATTCGTCGATTCGACCTCGGGCGGTTCGGTGCCGCGCGAGTACGTCCCGTCGGTGGAGAAGGGCCTGAAGCTGCAGAAGGAAGACGGCGTGCTGGCGCACTTCCCGACAGTGGATTTCCGCGCCACGCTGACGGATGGCAGCTACCACGATGTCGACTCGAACGCGCTGACCTTCGAAATCGCGGCCAAGGCGTGCTTCCGCGAAGCGATGCGCAAAGCCGGACCGATCCTGCTCGAGCCGGTGATGAAGGTCGAGACGGTGACGCCGGGTGACTATCTGGGCGATGTCATCGGCGACATGAACCGCCGCCGTGGCATGATCCAGGATCAGCTCGAGCGCGGAGCCAACATCGCGGTCGTGGCCACCGTGCCGTTGTCGGAGATGTTTGGCTACATCGGTCAGCTGCGCTCGATGACCAGTGGCCGCGCCTCGTACACCATGGAGTTCTCGCACTACGAGCCGGTGCCGAAGAACGTCGCGGATGAGGTGATTGCCGCGGCGAATCAGGCGAAGGCCGCCGCGAACGCCTGAGCCGAGCAATCGGGCGCCGCTCGCCCCGGCACCCTCACGATGCAACAGCGGATCGGAACGGGCGTTCCGATCCGCTGTTTTCATGTGCGGATGCGGCGCTGATCGGATGTGATCGGTCAGACTCGCGCCGAGGCCGGTGCGGCCACCGTTGCCCAGCCCAGCAAGAATCCGAAGTGGATGTTCATCTCGCCCATCGGCGCGAGAGAATCGGCTGCTGCTAAGAGCGCCCGCATCCACCGGTTCGAAGTGCAGCGAACGGGCGAGTCCCTCTACGGGCCTCTAGGCATCGGTGCTGCGCGCGGTGCTCGCGGGTCTGGGTTTGCCGCTGTAGCCCCCGGGCGTTGGGGGCCGACGCAATCGACTGCGGCGCGCGGGTGAGCCTGCTGCCAGGGTATCCAGTGCCCGCGCGTCCACCGCACCTGCGGTATGCCCCGGATCGTCGGGTGACACCGGAACTGCGCAGTTTTCTAGAGTTCTCGCGCAACGCGCTCGGCCGAGTGTGAGCCCGGATCATTGCTTACCAGATGTGCGAGCAATCCGGGCTGAGTCGGTTGCCACGCCAGGGCGGCCTGCGTCTTCTGCGCCGAGGTGAAATTGTCCAGGCCCACGAACGGTGCCAGCCATCCAAAGTGGCTGGATGCCTGTTCAGTGGGCAGCGCCTGGCAGGGCAGGTTCAGCCGTCGAGCAATCGCCCCGGCCAGGTCCCGCAACGGGATGCCTTCCTCGGCAACGCCGTGGTAGCAGGCGCCGGCAGGCGCCTGTTCCAGGGCGAGCCGGAACAGCCGGGCCGCATCGGTACGCTGCACGGCCGGCCACCGATTGCGCCCGTCGCCGAGATAGACAGCGGCTCCCTTTCGGCGTGCAATCCTGACCAGTTCGGTGGCGAATCCGGCGTTGCCCTCGCCGTGCACGGTGGGTGCGAGGCGAATGATCGAAGCACGGACACCGCGATGCGCCCATGTCTGCACGATGCGTTCGGCCTGTGCGCGCCCGAAGCCGGGCGAGCGTGGGTCGGGCGCATCGGTCTCCGTCGCTGGCGAGGGCCATGCTTTGCCGGGCGACGTCAGACCCAGCGTCCCGAATGTGCTGACCAGAGGACGAGCCGAGCCCTGCAGGCATGATCCAAACACCTCGAGGGCGCGTTGATCGGCCTGCGTCGCGACCTGCATGAAGCGAGACGCGATGTTCCCAGGGCGGCCGCCGAGCAGGACGCGCAGCCGAGTGCGCAGCGTGATCTGGGACAGTCCATGGATGAACGCGAGATGGATCACCCCGTCACAGTTCGAGGCCACGGTGCGAAGGCTCTCGAGGTCCGTGAGCGCCCCGGGGTGAGGGATCGCACCGCGGCGCCGCAGCGCTTCGGCTGCCTCGGCCGTGCGGGCCAGGCCCACCACGGAATGTCCCGCACCGATCAGCTCCTGCACGAGCGCCGATCCGATGAAGCCGTTGGCACCAGTGACAAAGACACGCATAACGCTCCCTTGGCGGCCTGGGTATCGTGCGCAGACGCGGTTCGAACCCTCGAACCGCCGGGCAGGCCGACTGGATGGGCAGGATATGGGTCTCGTGAGCGACGATATATAATCAAAAGTCCAGAAGATTTTATAAATCGTCCACGATGGATCCGCTCTCGCGCGTCGTTGAATTGTTGCAGCCCCGGGCCGTCGCTTGGCGGGTCATCGAAGCGCACGCCCCGTGGGGGCTTGAATTCCCGGCGTCGAAACTGGTGATTTTCGGTCAGGTCATGCAGGGCAGCTGCACGATGGATC
>JAJZSQ010000082.1 GCA_021849615.1 Pseudomonadota bacterium | reverse complement strand
CTCTCCTGCCAGCTCTACCAGCGCAGCGCCGATGTGTTTCTCGGCGTGCCGTTCAACATCGCCAGCTACGCGCTGCTCACCCACATGGTCGCGCAGCAGTGCGACCTCGCCCCCGGGGAGTTCATCTGGACGGGCGGGGACTGCCACCTGTACACCAACCACCTCGAGCAGGCGCGCGTGCAACTTGCGCGCGAGCCGTTCCCGCCGCCGCAGCTGCGCATCGCGCGCCGGCCGCAGAGTCTGTTCGACTACCGGCTCGAGGACTTCGAGTTTCTGAACTATCAACACCACCCGGCCATCGCAGCGCCGGTGGCCGTCTAGGGAGTCTGAGCATGACTGGCAAAACCGCCGCGCGCGGCACGCCTTATTTCAAAGTCCGCCGCTCGCGCGTGCACGGCCGCGGCGCATTCGCGCTACGGCGCATCCGCAAGGGAACCCGCGTGACCGAGTATCTCGGCGAGCACGTTTCGCACCAGGAAGCGGATCGCCGCTACGAGGACCGCGACGAGCGCGACAACCACACGTTCCTGTTCATCCTCGATGCGCGCACCGTGATCGACGCCGGCGTCGGCGGCAACGACGCCCGCTACATGAACCATTGCTGCGATCCGAACTGCGAGGCAGTGATCGAAGGCAAGCGCGTGTTCATCGAGGCGATCCGCACCATCGAGCCGGGCGAAGAGCTCAACTACGACTACCAGCTCGGGCGCTCGCCCGACGATCCGCCGGATGTCGATGACATCTACGCCTGCCGCTGCGGCGCTGCGAACTGCCGCGGCACCATGCTCTGGCCGGCGAAGCGAAAGCCGGCACGGCCCGCACCGGCCGCGGTGCGCGCCGGCGCGAAGAGCAAGCGTGCGCCGGCGAAGAAGAAGCGCACCGAGCGCGCGGGTGCGGCCAAGAGCGCGCCGCGCCGCGCGGTGCGCAAGACCCAGCGCACGCGAACCGCGGCGCGGTGATGCGGTGAGCGCTCACTCGGGGCAAACGCGCGGCTGGACGCTCGCGGCGGTGATCGGGGCCACCGGCATCGTCTACGGCGACATCGGCACCAGTCCGCTCTATGCTCTCGAGGAGACGCTCACCGAGGCCGGGCACTTCGACCATCTGGCCGTGCTCGGCTCGCTGTCGCTGATTCTCTGGGCGCTGACCATCTCGGTCACCGTCAAGTACATCACCATCATCATGCGCGCGGACAACGAGGGCGAGGGCGGGATCCTCGCCATGTTCGCCCTGGCGCAACGCAACAGCGTCGCCGGCAGTCTCTGGGCGCGCATCATCGTGGGCCTGGCTCTCGCCGGCACGGCGTTCTTTTTCTGCGATTCGCTGATCACCCCGGCAATCACGGTGCTCAGCGCCGCGGAAGGCCTCGCAGTGCTGAGCCCGGATCTGCAGCACGCCGTGGTGCCGCTCACCCTCGGGGTGATCATCGGCCTGTTCGCCTACCAGCGGCGCGGCACCGCGCGGGTCGGGGCGCTGTTCGGCCCGGTGATGATCGTGTGGTTCCTGGTGCTCGCCGCGACCGGCATCAATGCGATCCGCGCCGATCCGGTGGTGCTCTACGCCATCAACCCGATCTACGGCGTGGAGTTGCTGGTACACCGCCCGGGCGTGGCCCTGGCGGTGATCGGCGCGGTGTTCCTGTGCCTCACCGGCGGCGAAGCGCTGTACGCGGACATGGGCCACTTCGGCAAGGAGCCGGTGCGAATCGCCTGGTATTTCCTCATCTGGCCGGCGCTGCTCATCAACTACTTCGGCCAAGGCGCACTGCAGCTCGCCCACGGACACTACATTCCGCTCACGCTGTACTACATGGTCTCCCCGACGGCGCTGCCGTGGATGGTGATCCTGGCGACCGCGGCGAGCGTCATCGCCTCGCAGGCCGTGATCTCCGGCGCGTTCTCGATGGCCCGCCAGGCCGTGCAGCTCGATCTGCTGCCGCGCATCCGCGTGCTGCAGACCTCGGACACCGAGCTCGGACAGATCTACGTGCCGGCGGTCAACTGGATGGTGTGCGCCGCGGTGATCGCCTTCGTCGTGGGATTCCAGTCCTCGAATGCGCTGTCGGCCGCATACGGCTCGGCGGTCGTCGGCACCATGCTGATCACCACCGTACTCGGAGCGTTCGTGGCCCTGCAGCAGTGGAACTGGCCGAAGTGGGCGGTCAGCGTGGTGTTCGGACTGTTGTTCGTGGTGGACAGCGTATTCTTCGTCGGCAACATGACCAAGGTGCCGAACGGTGGCTGGATCCCGCTGGCGCTCGCGGTCGTGCTGTTCGGCGTGTTCGTCACGTGGCGCAGCGGGCGGCTCGAGCTGCGCGCGGCGCTGGCGCGCCAGGCGATCCCGCGCAGCGAGCTGCCCAATCTGCTGGCGAGCGTTCACCGGGTCGCCGGCACCGGGGTGTTCCTCGCCAGCACGCCGGACCTCGTGCCCTCGGCGCTGATCCGCAACCTCGAATACAACCGCGTGGTGCACGAGCGGGTGATCATCCTGAATCTGGAGATCATGCGCACGCCACGCCAGGATCCGGCCAACCGGGTGGAAATCGACGAGACGCTGCCCGGGATCTACCTGGTGACGGCCCGCTTCGGGTTCATGGAGACGCCCGACGTCGGGGAGGCGCTGCGCGGTTGCCGCGCGCGCGGCCTGAAGGTGTTCACCGAGGACAGCTCGTTCTTCGTCGGCCAGCACGTGGTGCGCGCGCGCGACCTGCCCGGCTGGCGCGGCATCCAGCGGCAGATGTTCGCGCGCATGCAGCGGCACAGCACGCAAGCAGCGGAGTTCTTCCGCATGCCGCAGCGCGGCGTCGTCTCGCTCAACACCGTGGTGGAAATCTGAGGCGCCGCGTGCCCGAGCGTCAACCGATGGCCGGAGCCGGCCGGTGAGTCTCGCGCAACCGCAGGTCTCGCTGATCGCCGCCATGGCCGAGAACGGCTGCATCGGCCGCGACAACACGCTGCCGTGGCGGCTCGCCGATGATCTGAAGCGCTTCAAGGCCATCACGATGGGCAAGCCGATCCTGATGGGCCGGCGGACCTTCGAGTCGATCGGCCGCCCGCTGCCGGGACGGCGCAACCTCGTGCTGACGCGCAACCGCCAGTGGCAAAGTCCCGGGGTGCTCGCCGTGCACTCCCTGGGTCACGCCCTCGGCTGCGTGCGCGAGGCGCCGGAGTTGATCGGCATCGGCGGCGCCGAGGTGTATCGCCTGCTGATGCCGTTCGCGCGCCGCATCTACCTGACGCTGGTGCACGCCGAGATCAGCGGCGATACCTTCTTTCCGGCGATCGACCCGACTCAGTGGGCGGATGTCGAGTGCCACCGCCATGCCGCCGACGAGCGCAACGCCTATGCGTTCACCTTCATGATCCTCGAGCGCAAGAGCGCGCCGCAGGCTCCCGGGGCCTATTGAGCGAGCGCCCGGGCGACCGCCGCGGCGAAATACGGAATGTTCTCCTGACGCAGCCCGGCGACATTGATCCGGCTGTCGTCGGTCATGTAGACGTGATGCGCCTCGCGCAACCGCCGCACGGTGGCCGCATCGACGCCGAGGTAGGAGAACATGCCGCGCTGACGCAGGATGTGGCTGAAATCCCGCTGCGGACAGCTCGCCGCGAGCGCCTCGGCGGCCGCCTGGCGCAGCTTCAGGATGCGCTCGCGCATCCCATCGAGCTCGCGTTGCCAGGCCGCGCGCAGCGATTCGGTGCCGAGAATCTCCGCCACGATCGCCGCGCCGTGGTCCGGGGGCATCGAGTACAGGCCACGCGCGATGCGGACCAGCTGCGAGAGCGCGGCCTCGGCCGCAGACGCATTCTGACTGACCGTGATCAGGCAGCCGACCCGCTCGCGATACAGGCCGAAGTTCTTCGAGCAGGACACCGCAATCAGCGCCTCGGGCAGCTGCTCGGCAAGCAGCCGCAGGCCGAAGGCGTCCTCGGCGACGCCCCGGCCTAGGCCCTGATAGGCCATGTCGATGAACGGCAGCAGCTCGCGCTCGGCGAGCAGCGCGGCGATCTGTCGCCACTGATCGTCCGCGAGATCCGCGCCCGTGGGGTTGTGGCAGGACGCATGCAGCAGCACGACGGAGCGCGGCGGCAGCTTGCCGAGCGCGCCCATCATGGCCTCGAATGCGACCCCGCCGCTCGCCGCCTCGAAGTACGGATAGCGCTCGAGCTTCAGCCCGCACCCGGAGAGCAGCGGCACGTGATTCGCCCAGGTCGGGTCGCTGACGTGTACGACCGCCTCGGGACGGGCCGCGCGAATCAGCTCTGCGCCCAGACGCAGCGCGCCGCAGCCGCCCGGCGCCTGCACGGCCCGGACCCGCTCGGAGCGATCGAGCGCAGAGTGCTCGCCGAGGGCCAGGCGCCGCAAGGCCTCGTTGAACGCCGGGTTGCCGGCAGGCGCCACGTACGTCTTGGTGCGCTGGCGCTCCAGCACGGCACGCTCGGCCTCGCGCACCGCCTGCATGACGGGTGTCTCGCCGCGATCGTCTCGGTATACGCCGACGCCCAAGTCGACCTTGCGAACGTCGGCGTCCGCGCGAAATGCGGCCATCAGGCCCAGGATGGGGTCCGGCGCCAGCCGGTCGAGATGCTCAAGCACGGGGGTCTCCTCGCCGCAACCCTCGGGCGGCGTTCCGGGGCAGTTTACACGGTCAGCGTCACAGTTCCGGCCCTCCGCGGTTCAAGATCGCTCCGGTGCCGCCGATACTCGCATCAGCACCGCTGCGCAACGGACCGGATCGCCCGGATGGGCGCCTGGATCCGGCGCGGCACTCTCAGTTAAGGCGCTGCCAGCTCGTGATTCAGATCATCGGAAGCATTGTCGTTCTCGCCTGCGTGGCGGTGGGCTTCATGATCGAGGGCGGGAAGCTGCTCGCGCTGTGGCACCCGGCCGAATTCCTGATCATCATCGGGGCAGCGTTCGGCGCGTTCCTCACCAGCAACCCGATCAAGGTCGTCAAGGCGAGCCTTGCCGGGATCGTCTCGCTGTTTAAGCAGGAGCGCTACGAGCACGACGACTACGTGTCGATCCTGAAGTTGCTCTACGACGTGCTGCTGCGCATCCGCAAGGAAGGCCTGATGGCGATCGAGTCGGACATCGACTCGCCCGACGGCGGCCAGCTGTTCAAGAAGTATCCGCAGATCGCGGACGATCATCACCTGCGCAACTTCATCACCGACAGCCTGCGCCTGATGGTCGGGGGCAACCTCAACCCGCACGAGTTCGAGAGCCTGCTCGATGAGGAGCTCGAGACCTTCCGCCAGGAAGTGCACGAGCCGGGCCACGCAGTCCAGCGCATGGCCGATGCGCTGCCCGGCTTCGGCATCGTTGCGGCCGTGCTCGGCATCGTGAACACCATGGCCTCAATCGCCGGGGCCGACACCGCGAGCATCGGCGAGCGGGTCGCCTCGGCGCTGGTCGGCACATTCCTCGGCATTCTGGTCTCGTACGGCTTCGCCGGTCCGCTCGCCGCGGCCATGGGTCATGCGGCCAACGACGAGATCAAGGCGTTCGAACTGGTCAAGATGGCCCTGGTAGCGAGCGTGCGCGGCTACGTGCCGGCCGTCGCGATCGAGTTCGCCCGCAAGCTGCTGTTCAGCGACGTGCGGCCGAGTTTCGCGGACCTCGAGGCGCAGCTGAAGAACAAAGCCGCGAAAGCCTGATGGCCGCACCGAAGGACGAACGGCCGCTGATCATCGTCAAGAAGGCGCGCCGCGCCGAAGGTGGTCACCACGGTGGGGCCTGGAAGGTGGCGTACGCGGATTTCGTCACCGCGATGATGGCCTTCTTCCTGGTGATGTGGATCGTCACGGCGGTCAACAAGGCGCAGCGCGCGGCGATCTTCAACTACTTCAAGAACCCCAGCATGCAGACCGGGCACAGCACGCGGGCGGCGCCCGGCCCGCAGGGCCCGGGCGGGGCGAGCACCAGCCCGATCAACCTCGGCGGCGGGCTGAACGGGATGAATACCAGTCCGCACCCGATCGCCGCGCTCCATGCGCCGCAGCAGGGCAACGGCAGCGTCGACTCGCTGCAGACGAACCCTAAGTCGGTCAGTGCTCAGCAGGCCCGTGAGCGCGTGGCCCAGGCCGACCACAAACGCCTGGAGTCGCTCATGGCGCAGCTGCGCCAAGCGGTGCAGAGGAGCCAGGCCCTCAAGCCGTTCAAGAACCAGCTGCTGCTCGACATCACCCCACGCGGGGTGCGCATCCAGATCGTCGACACCAAGAACCGCCCGATGTTCGACCTCGGCAGCGCGAAGCTGCGCGGCTACACCCGCCGCATCCTCCAGACGCTCGCCCCGTACCTGAACTCCGTGCCGAACCAGATCGCGATCATCGGCCACACCGATGCGCACCCTTATCCCGGCCACAACCACTACACGAACTGGGAGCTGTCGGCCGACCGGGCGAACGCAGCCCGCCGCGCCCTCGTGCAGGGCGGGCTTCAGCACGGCAAGGTCGCCCGGGTCGTCGGTCTCGCCTCGACGGTGCTGTTCGACAAGACCAATCCGTTCGATCCGATCAACCGGCGCATCAGCATCATCGTCATGACCCGCCGCGAGGCGGAAGCGGCGCTGCGCGCCGACACCGGCTCGGCCAATCCGCCGGCGCCGAACGATCCGCCGCCGGTCCCGGCGGCCAGCGCGCCGAAGCCCCACTAGGGCGGAGATTTCCTCACCGCCCGCTGACCGCGTGCGCCGTAGAGTGGCGGCGCTCGAGCGTTCACTGCACCACGATGATCCCCGCGGCGCACCAGCTCGGTGCGCCCGCAGCGCCCAGGCGCGCGCCGGAGCCGATTTTGCCGGGAAATCCAGCGCGAACGCGCTGGCACGAGGCGTGCTTGTGGTGCCGTGTCCGCTCCCCACTGCGTTCACGAAAGGCTCAGCATGGCCACACGCTCCCCGACTCTGCCCCTCCTGGCCGCGGCGCTCGCCACCCTCGCTGCGGGCGGCGCACGCGCTGCCCAGACCCCCGCCGCGACGCTCGAGACGCTGCTTGCGAACTCCGGCATCACGGCCTCCGGCTATCTCGCCGCCTCGTACTACACGTCCTCGGGCGGCAATACCTACCATCAGTTCGACACCGCGCACGATGCGTTCCAGCTCGACCAGGCCGGCCTCACCCTCGCCTACCAGCCCAAGCAGGGCTTCGGTGGACTCATCGACGTCATCGGCGGAAACGATGCGAAGATCGTCAACGCCGCGGAGAGCGCCTCGGCCTCGAGCAACAACCCGATCGACCTGCTGCAAGGCTACGTGCAATACGTCCAGGGCGCCTTCACGCTCGAGGCGGGCAAGTTCACCACGCTCGCCGGCGCCGAGGTCATCGCGCCGACGGGCAACACCAACTTCTCCCGTTCGCTGCTGTTCTATGCCGAACCGATGACGCACACCGGTGTGCGCGCCAGCTACGCTCTCAACAGCGTCGTGAGCGTAACACTCGGGGTAAACAACGGCTGGAACTACACCAGCGTCACCTCCGGGTCGAAGACCGTGGAGCTCGGCGTGGCCCTCACCCCGGACGCGGCCTTCTCCCTCGCGGCGCAGAGCTACATCGGCAACGATCCGATCGATCTCGCCCGTCGCACGCTCATCGATACCGTCGCGACCTACAACGCCACCGCCGCGCTGCAGTTCGTGGCCAGCTACGACTGGGGCGAGCAGCGCGCGAGCCACGTGACCCTCGGCGGCCAGTGGAGCGGCGTGGCCCTGTACGTGAACTACCGCTTCAGCCCGCGCTGGCGCGTTTCGCTGCGCGGGGAGTCGTTCGATGACCGCAACGGCTTCATCACCGGAACCCGTCAGCACCTGAAGGAAGGAACCGTGACCTTCGGCTATGACCCGGCGACAGACTTCGAGCTGCGCCTCGAGGGCCGCTACGACACCTCGAATCGGCCGAGCTTTCTCTATACCTCGGCAGGCGGTTTCACCCAGGTGAGCGCACACCAGAGCGAGCTGGCCGTGCAAGGCGTGTACTCGTTCTTGGCGGGCGCGCGGCGGGCCGGTGTGCGCCGGCCCGCCGCGCGCCGTGACTTCACGCATGCTCCGGGCGCTCGGATCGTGCTAAGGTAAGTCGGTCTCCGTTCACCCGCTTCGAGCGCATACTGCCCATGCCGAACTCATCGACCCCGGCCCCGTCCTCCTCCGTCCCGTCGGCACCACCGATCTGGACGAATATCCTATTGTTTTCATTGACGTTTTTGGCCGCGGCCGTGCTGGTGCCCTGGTACGGCATCACCCACGGCTTCAGCGCCGCAGCGTGGGTGCTGCTCGGGGTCTTTCTCGCCGCCAACGAGCTGTCGATCACGGCCGGCTACCACCGGCTCTGGGCGCACCGCGCCTACGAGGCGCACTGGAGCCTGCGGCTGGTGTTCCTGGTGTTCGGCACCATGGCGCTGCAGAACAGCGCCTGGGCCTGGTGCAGCGGCCATCGCCGCCACCACCTGAACGTCGATGACGAGGATCTCGACCCCTATTCGGCGCGTCGCGGCTTCTGGTTTTCGCACATCGGCTGGATGGTGCGCCAGTACCCGAGCGGACGGGATGACTTCACCAACATCCCGGATCTGCGCCGAGACCGCATGCTCGCCTTCCAGCACCGTCACTACGTCGCACTGGTGCTGCTGACCAACATCGGTCTGCCGCTCGCCGTTGGCTGGCTGGTCGGGGACGTGTGGGGCGTGTTCCTGCTCGCCGGGGTGCTGCGCCTGGTGCTCAGTCACCACTTCACGTTCTTCATCAATTCGCTGGCGCACATGTGGGGCACTCGCCCGTACACCGAGGAGAACACCGCGCGCGACAATCCGGTGCTCGCGGTGCTGACCTTCGGCGAGGGTTACCACAACTTCCACCACATCTTCGCGCACGACTACCGCAACGGAGTGCGCTGGTGGCAGTGGGACCCGACCAAGTGGTTAATCGCGAGCCTGCAGTACGTCGGGCTGACGCGCAAACTGAAGCGCACCCCGGTGTTCCAGATCCAGCGCGCACTGCTCGCGATGCAGTTCCAGCGGGCACAGAACGCGCTCGCGCAGGTGGCGCCGACCGCGCCGCCCTCGCGCATCACCGAGCTTCACCAGCACATTGCCCGTGAGTACGACAGCTTCCTCGCCGCCATCGCCGACTGGGCGAAGGTGAAGGAGCTGTGGCTGACGGAGAAGAAACGCGCCGTGGTCGAGCACTGGGAGCACGCCAGCTTCCAGCTGCGCTTCAAGGAGCTCGAGCAGCGGCTGCGTCTGCAGCGCCGCCGGTTGCGGATGCTGCAGGCTCAGCTCGCCTGAGCGCTCAGCCCTTCCCGACACCGCGGTAGTTTTCCATGGGACGTATCTTCGAAGTCCGCAAGGCCACCATGTTTGCGCGCTGGAACCGCATGGCCAAGCAGTTCGCGCGCATCGCCAAGGACATCACCATCGCGGTGAAGTCCGGTGGCCCGGACCCGAGTTCCAATCCGGCCCTGCGGCGCGTGATCCAGAACGCCCGCGCGATCAACATGCCGAAGGACAAGGTCGAGGCGGCGATCAAGCGGGCTTCCGGCCGGGATGCCACGCACTACCACGAAGTGCACTACGAGGCCTATGCGCCGCACGGCGTGGCATTGCTGATCGAAGCGGCAACCGACAATCCGACGCGCACGGTGGCCGCGGTGCGCAACATCGTCACCAAGAACGGCGGCAACCTCGCCACCTCCGGCAGCGTCGCGTTCCTCTTCAAGCACATGGGTGTGTTCCGCCTCGCCCCGGCGGGGATCGACCAGGACGAGCTCGAGCTGTACCTGATCGATCATGGACTCGAAGAGATGGGCGAGAGTACCGGGGAGAACGGCGAGCCGCAGCTGGTCATCCGCTGTGCCTTCGAGGACTTCGGCAAGATGCAGGAGGCGCTCGAGGCGCGCGGCATCACGCCGCTCTCGGCGGAACACGAGTACGTGTGCACCGTACCGACCGAGTTGCCCGAGGCGCAGGCGCAGGAAGTGCTGGCGTTGATCGACAAGCTCGAACAGGACGATGACGTGCAGCGGGTGTTTCACACCCTCGCGTAAGCGGCGCGCCGGCTAATCCGGCATCGGCGTCATGCGTGGGCCGAGCGCATCCTCGAACCCGAGATTGCGCAGATCCCGAACGCGCTGCGGGTAGAGCACCCCATCGAGATGGTCGACCTCGTGCTGCACGACACGGGCGTGAAAGCCGTGCGCGGTCCGCTCGAATGGCACACCGTGCAAATCGAAGCCGCGGTAGCGCAGGTGAGTGTAGCGCGGTACGAGCCCGCGCAATCCCGGCACCGACAGACACCCCTCCCAGCCCTCGGCCTGTTCGCTGTCGAGCGGCGTGAGCTGCGGGTTGATGAGCACCGTGTACGGCACGGGTGCGACATTCGGGTACCGTGGATTGTCGGCGACCTCGAAGATCACCACGCGCAGACTGACCCCGATCTGCGGTGCGGCGATTCCGGCGCCGTTCAGGGAGCGCATGGTTTCATCCATGTCGCGCACCAGTGTCTCGAGTTCTGCGTCGAAGCGCTGCACGGGCGCGGCAACCTGCGCGAGCAGCGGCTCGCCCATCTTCAACACCCGGCGTATGGTCATGGGTGTACAGTACAATATTTCTCGGCCTCGGGAGTGACGCCAGATGTGGAACAAGACTGACCCGGAAGAGTCCTTCCGCAACAAGGTCATTTGGGTGGCGGCGGCCGTGGTGGCGGCCGCATTGATCGGTGTCGGCGTCTACTACCGCTTCCATACGAGCACGCCGAAGTCCGCGAGCGGCACCGTACCGCCCGCTCCGCAGGCCGCGGCACCCGTCCCGGCCTCCGCGCCGCTGCCGAGCGCGGCTCAGGCTCCGGCGATTGCCCATCCGGTGCCGACCCCGAGCAGCACCCCGGCGCAGCCGCTGCCGCCGCTGAACCACAGCGACTCAGTCGTACTCGCCGCACTCGATACGTTGATCGGCCACCCCGCAGTCGCGCGGTTCATTGTGCCGAAGAACATCATCCGTCGCGTGGTGGTGAGCGTCGACAGCTTGCCGCGCGCCAAAGTGTCGGCGGATCTGCGCCCCATTCAGGCGACGCCGGGTGAGACCGTCGTGAACCGACAGGGCGGCGTCGTGCTGCTCAGTCAGCGCAATTACGCGCGCTACACCCCGTTCGTCGCGGTGGTCAGCCGGCTGAACGTCCAGGGCCTGGCGCAGCTGTACTTTCGCCTCTATCCGCTGTTCCAGCAGGCCTATGAGAGCCTCGGCTACCCGGGCAAGTACTTCAACGACCGCCTGGTGCAGGCCATCGACAGCCTGCTCGCCACACCCACGGTCACCTCGCCCGTCACCCTGGTGCGCCCGAAGGTGTTCTGGCAGTTCGCCGACCCGAAGCTCGAAGCGCTGCCCGCCGGGCAGAAGCTGATGATCCGCATGGGTCCGCAGAACGACGCCATCATCGAGCACAAGCTGCGTCAGTTCCGCGCGCTGATCGCCAACCCGCCGAAATAACGCGCAAGGCGCCTCAGGGCCGCTCGAGCGCGCCGCGCAACTGGGCCAGCATTTGCCCATGCGTGGCCGGATCGAACGGCTCGCCGGCCTGCCAGTCGTACGCCCAGGGATGTGCGGTGCGCAGCGCCTCGGGTTCCTGCGCGTAGCGCGGGATGACGTGCGCGTGCAGCGCCGGCTCGAGATTGCCGAGCATGGCGTAATTGATCCGCACCGCACCGGTGACCTCGAGCACCGTATCGCCGAGACGGGCCAGATCGAGCAGGAAGCGTGAGCGCTCGGGCGCCTGCAGCGCATTGAGCGTCGGCACCACCGGGTCGGGCAGCAGCAGCGCATAGCCGCGCAGGAACTGCCGCTCCCCGAGCAGCGCCCAGCCCGAGGGCAGCCGCGCAATCAGCCGTGGCTCGCGCCCGGCGCGCAGCGCCTCGACCTGCCGGTGTATCGCGGTCACCGGTCCGCTCAACACGTCACTCCCAACGCTGCGAGTGCGCTCACGGTCGAGGCGTAGCCGGTGTGTTCGATCGCCTCCCAGCCGCGCTGGCGTGCCGCGAGCACATTTTCCGCACGGTCATCGATGAACACCGTCGCCGCCGGTTCGAGCGCGAAGCGCCGTTCCGCCTCGGCATAGATACCCGCCTCGGGTTTCATGACACCGGCGAGGAACGAGGGCAGCGCGCCGTGGCCGATGCGGTGCACGCCGTACTCGCGCGACAGGTGCGCCCAGTGAAGATCCCCGATGTTCGAGAGCAGGAACACCCGGTAGCGCTCGCTCAAGCGCTCCGCGAGCCGCACCATCCGCGGCTGCAGCTCGAACATGCTCGTCCAGCGCTCGTGCGCCGCGTCCAGATCCATCGGCCGGGGCGCCAGCGCCGCGAAGCGCTCGAGCAGCCCCCGCCCGGTGAGTCGGCCGCATTCGTGCTCGTGCAGCGCGACCTGGGTCAGCACCGAATTCAGGTCACGGGCGTCGGCCCCGTGCT
>JAJZSQ010000081.1 GCA_021849615.1 Pseudomonadota bacterium | reverse complement strand
CATGTCGTCGTTGCTGGCGAAGATCGCGGTCGGCAGCGGTTCGACGGCGAGGAGCTTGCGGGCCGCGTCGAGACCTGAGCGGAAGGTGAAGAAGCCCTGCTCGACCCGCGGCTCGGGCAGGTGCCCGTGTTCCTCAACGGCCGCCGCAAAACCCCGCCAGCGCTCCTCGCTCGCGGTCTGATTCGGGTGCCCCTTGATGAAACCGAGCCGGGTGTGGCCGAGCGCGAGCAGATATCGGGTCATCTCGCGGGCCGCCTCGAAATCATCGATGCTCACGCACATCGCATCTGCGGGCGGGCGGCCCGCAGCCACGGCCACGATGCGCATACGCGCGGCCTGCAGCTCCGCACGGATCACCGCCGATTCGCACAGCGGCGGCGGCAGCACCACACCCACGACGCCGCCAGCGACCAGGCGGCGCACCGCGCGGCGCGACGCCGCCGGCGTCATCTCGCACTTCTCCAGCACCAGCTGCACGCCATGGCGCGTCGCGGCATCGAGCGCCCCGACCAGAAATTCGCTGAGATAGGACGCGCTCGGATTCCCGTAGAGCAGCCCTAGGCGCTCGCCGCGGGCACTGGCCAGGTTGCGCGCCGCGAGGTTCGGCGAGTAGCCGAGTTGACGCACGGCCTGCAGGACCGTCTGGCGCGTCACGTCGCTCACGTACTGACCACCGTTGACCACCCGTGAGACGGTCATCGGCGAGACGCCGGCGTACCGCGCCACGTCTTTGATGGTCACGCTGCGACGGGCGCCGCTTCGGGATTTACGCGCCGGTTTGTTCATCGATCCTCTGCGTTCTTCTCAGGGGCAGTCTGGTGCGGCCAACGCATGCGCCGAAGCACTTTAACACAGGCACAACAGGCCGAGCGCCGCCCCGGTCCTTACCGTCGGCCGGCGTCGCTGCGACAGCCCGCCGGCGCCTACGGGTGCCCCATCTATGATAACGGAACCAGTCCGGGCCGGGCCGCCCGTTCACCGCACCGGCCCCTCGCTGCGCCCGACCGCCCGGCACCTCGCAGGGACGTCTTGAAGGGGCGCACGGCATTCTCTACCCTCCCGTAGCGCCGTGTGGCGCCCCGCCCCTCCGTCTGAGAGTCGCCCCGTGCCCAGTTCCGCTCCCGTGATTCAGCGCCCGAATTCGAGCCGTCGGATCGTGCGCGAGGGTCTGCCGCGCCGCCGCTGGCAGGACCTGTATCACGTCTTCATGACCGTCAGCTGGCCGCGGCTGTTCCTGAGCTTCGCCGGCTTCTTCTTCGCATTCAACCTGCTGTTCGCGGCGGTGTATTCGCTGCAGGCGAACGACATCGCGCACGTCAATCCGCCGGGTTTCTGGGGCCGCTTCTTCTTCAGCGTCGAGACGCTCGCCACCGTCGGCTACGGCGACATGCACCCGCAGACCGTCTTCGCACACGTTATCGCCTCATTCGAGATCTTCGTCGGCATGATGAGTCTGGCGCTGATCGCCGGGATGATGTTCGCGCGCTTCTCGCGTCCGACCGCACGGATCCTCTTCGCCCACCATGCGGTGATCCGCCCGCTCGACGGCCAGCCGACCTTGATGCTGCGCGCCGCCAACGAGCGGCACAACGTCATCATGGAAGCCCAGGCGCGTCTGCGCCTGGTGCGGGACGAGCGCAGCGTCGAAGGCTATCGGATACGGCGCATCCATGACCTGCCCCTGCGGCGCAGCGAGCAGCCGGCCTTCCTCTTCGGCTGGACGCTGATGCACACGCTCACTCCCGAGAGTCTGCTGGCCAGCGCCACGGCCGAGAGCCTGCAGGCCGAGAATGCATTTCTGATTCTGACCATCCTCGGGATCGACGAGACGACCGGGCAGACGCTCATGGCCCGCCACGAATACCCGCCCGAGATGCTGCGTTGGCAGCATTCGTTCGCCGACATTCTCATCCCCGGCGCCGACGGCATCGACCGGTTCGACTACAGCCGCTTTCACAACATCGAGCCGTTCGTCTGAACGGCCGCCGCGGCGGATCTGCACAGCGGAGCCGGTCTACGTCGGACCGCAGGGAGACACCGCGCCCCCGCCCGGCCGTTCAGGCACTGGATGATGTTCGGCTCACCGCCAGCGTCACGCGCGCACCCAACGACTCACCCGGTTCGAGCAGCCGCAGGCCGCTCACCGCCGGCGGTTCTGCACGGTTCAGCGCGTCCGGCATGTGGCTGACCGGCTCGATGCACAGGAACGTCTCCCCCGGCGGACTGTAGACGTGCAGCCAGCGCAGCGGCTCCTCAGCCTCGATGCGTATGCACAACTGCTCCTCCGGCAGTACGAGCTCCGCACGACCGTTCCAACCGGTATAACAGTGATCCACGAGCGTCTGCGGCGCCGGCGCGCCGTTGCGGAAATCCCAAATCGTCGCCGGCGAGCCCAGCGCCGTCGGCAGGCACTGCGCATCGGCGAGCCACACACCCTCGACCGCCGCACGCAACCGGGCGGCCGGGGTTCGCCGCACATAGGGATGCCAGCCGATGCCTGCGGGCATCGGTTCGGTGGCTTGGTTCTCGAGCAGCAAGGCGACCTCGAGCCCCGACTCCCCGAGCGTGAACACCTGCCGTGCCCGGTACGCCCAGGGCCACTCCCCGGCGGCGTGCTCGTAGACGAGTGCCATTCGACCCGGCTCACGCGACTCGACCGTCCAGGGCTCGCGCCAGGCCTGTCCGTGCAGGGGATGACGCTGGCCCGGCGCGTTGGGCTTCAGCCGCACGGTGCGCGTTCCGATGCGAAAGCGCCCGTGCGCAATCCGGTTGGCAAACGGCATCAGCGCAAATCCGCCGCTATCGAGCGGCTCATCGATCTCGGGGGGTGCCCGCCGCAGCACTTCCTGTCCCTGGAACTGCAGCCCTGCGAGCGCGCCGCCGAGATGCGCCAGAACATCGAGCGTGTAGCCATGCTGCGCAATCCGGATCGGCTGGCGCGTGGATGATTCACTCACAGTTGACCTCACTGATGTCTCTCATCACGTCTCCTCGGCCTCAAGTCAAATGAACGCGCAGCACGAGCGCATACGTCTCGTCGTCGGAACGCGGCGGCAGCGTGACGCTGAGACCCGCGCCGCTCTGGTGCCATTGCGGTGTACGGTGCTCCCCCAGCAGCTCGACGTGTCGGATCCGCCCCGGCCGCGTCGGTGCATCGGTTCCGAGCGAACGGATGAGCAGCGGTTCCCGAGGGCACCCGAGCGCAATCGCGTATACCACCGTTGCGGCCTTGTTGCGCGTGAAGCGGATGTCGGCGGCCGACAGCTGCCTGACGCTCTTGCCCTGAAAGGAACCCGGGTGGATCGTGCTCGGACCCTCGCCGTACACGGTCCACGGACGCGTCGCGTAGATCGCCTCGCCGTTCACCGCGAGCCAGGCACCGATCTTGTGCAGAATGAGCCGCTCCTTGGCATCGATCGTGCCGTCGGGCTTGCCGGGCACGTTCAGGATGAAGGTGCCGTTTTTGCTCACCGTGTCGATCAGCCAGTGGATGACCTCGCGCGGATGCATGTAGCCGCCGAACTCTCCGGGCTGATCGTACAGCGCGCGCAGATAATGCCAGTCGCCGAGGCAGGTCTCGGACTGCCACGGGTAGGCGCGGATCTGCCCGCTCAACCCGCGCTCGATGTCGGCGACCACGGATTTCTCGAGCCGGGCCGGCACATTCTTCACCGTCATGACCGCGTCGACCGCCCCGCCGTGCCGGGCGAGGCTGCGGTTGTAGTAGTACGCCCCGAGGTTCATCCCGCCCCAGCCGAGCGGCAGCAGCGGATTGTCGAAATACAGCAGATCCGGGTCATGCTGATCGATCAGATCGCGCGTGCGGTCGTAGAAGTTCTTCACATACGAGACGTCCGGCAGCGCATCGAACGGATGCTTCGGTCCGTACAGCTGCTGCGGGTCGTGGCCCTCCCACCATTGTCCCTTGCCGTCGGCGAGCGTCAGATGCCCGTCGTACGGCACACCGGCATACGGTCCGCTCTGATCCGCGCCATGCGCCGTCTGAAACCACCACCAATTGCGCGCCTGGTGAACCGTGACACCGAAGCGCAGACCGCGCTGTCGCGCCGCCTGCGCCCAGGCGCCGATGACGTCGCGGTGCGGGCCGATGTGGTTTGCATTCCAGGGGTGATGCGTGGAGTTCCAGGCATCGAAGCCGTCGTGGTGGTTGGCGAGCGCGAGAAACAGTTTCGCACCGGCACGCACGTACAGATCCATCAGTTCATCGGGCTGCCAGTTCAGCAGCGTCCACTGTGCGCACAGCTCCTTGTAGCCGAATCGGGAGGGATGGCCGTAATGCGCCCGCTGGTAATCGTATTGCGCAGTTGCGGCACTGCGCTTCGCGCCGCCCTGGATGTACATGTTGCGCGCATACCAGTCGCCGTCCTCCGGAACGCACTGCGGGCTCCAGTGGTTCCAGATGCCGAACTTCGCATCCCGATACCACTCCGGACACTCGTAGTGAAGGAGCGAGTCCCACGTCGGGGCAAACGGTCCCTGCCCCGCCAGCCCAGGGAGCGGCGCGTCCAGCGGCACGCCGTCCCATGAGCCTCCAGGCACCGGCAAGGAGGGTGGATGCCCCCAGCCGGTCGGCCGCCAGCCCGCCTCGTTCAACCGCTGCGCGGCGATCGCATGCCCGCGCAGCGCATAGAAGACGCGCTTGCGCTCGGGCGTGGCGCAGAACTGGGCGTAGTCATAGGTATCCCGATCGAAGCCGTGCGGCGACGGCCTGGCGGGCCTGTGGTCTGCGGCGGCGGCCGGCAGGGGCAGCGACGCTGCGGCCGCCGTCCCGGCCATCAGCTTGAAGAAGTGTCGTCGTCG
Source organism: Pseudomonadota bacterium (assembly GCA_021849615.1). Classification (GTDB taxonomy): domain Bacteria; phylum Pseudomonadota; class Gammaproteobacteria; order Steroidobacterales; family Steroidobacteraceae; genus 13-2-20CM-66-19. The sequence goes on along the minus strand of JAJZSQ010000081.1, from coordinate 7,646 downwards.
CATGGATGTGGCTCCTGCGCAATCGGAACGATGCGCGGTATCTAGCGCCGCAACCGAAAGAGCACCGAGCCGTGCGCCGCGAGGCGCACCTTCAGTCCGTTCGCACCGCCGAGCGCTCGCCGCTGCCACAGGTCGCGCACTCGATAGCGGCCCGGCGCCAGGCCAAGCGCCCGCCACGGCATGCGCAGCGTGCGCGCCCGCGCAGCCAGGTTGAACGCCGCCAGGTACCACCCGCCGCCGCGCTGCGGCCGTGACGTCCACACCACGAAGGCGTGGCCGGCGAACACTTGCCGGGCATCGCGCGCCTGCTGATCGACCGCGATGACCTCGGGATTGTCGAGCAATGACAGTGTCCACCGATTCATATGCGTGAGATTCGCGCCGATCATCAACGGCGAGCGGGCAATACACCAGAGCGTCATGTAGGTGCGCTGCTCGGGGCGGGTGAGGCGACTCCAGCGTGCTGAGCCCAATCCGGGCTTCGGGCCGAGGTAACCGATCGCGAGCATGTCCGCATCGGGCCAATGCCCAGGGCGGGCGAGAGGCGCCCAGCGCGCGAGGCGTTTGAACTGATTGTCCACGCCTTGTGGATACGCCTGTGTGCTGTGCCACAGATCCCAGACGTCGTTCGAGATACGCCACAGGTTGGCATCGCGGCGCAGCTGGGCGAGCTGGCTCAGCGGTGCGGGCCCCGGGGAGAGACTGAGCACCATCGGCCTTCCCGCCGCCCGGACCGCGCGCCCGAGCATGCCGATCTCCGCCGCGGCGTAAGGGTGACTCGCGATGCAGTCCGCCTTGATGAAATCGACACCCCAACGGGCATACAGTCTAGCGATCGAGTCGTAGTACGCCTGCCCGGCTGCGTTGGCCGCCACGCCGTCATTGTCCGGGCTCCAGGGGCACGGCGCATTGGCAGCCGCCGCCTGCCGAGCGCGAAACACCGAGCCGGCAATCGGCAGATCCTCACGGACCGCCTGCACCGGAATGCCGCGCAGAATGTGGATGCCGAATTTCAGCCCCAGCGAATGCACGTACTGCGCGAGTGGACCGAAGCCCTTGCCACCGGCCGCGGAGGGGAACCGGTTCGGCGCCGGTAAATAGCGCCCGTAGCGATCGAGCGTCATGAGCGAGCCGTGCGCCCCGCCGGACGGCGTCGGATTGCGCACGAACCACTCCGCGTCGATCACCGCGTAGCGCCAGCCATAACGACGCAGGTGCCGGCTCAGCCAGCGCACGTTGGCGCGAAACTGCGCTTCCGTGATGGTCGTACCATAGGCATCGTAGCTGTTCCATCCCATCGGCGGGCGCCGTGCGGTCTGCCCGGTGCCGGCAAACGACGCGGAGCAGGCGAACATCGAGACCACGGCCGTCGCGACACGCCGGACCGCCGCGGATGCGGAGCACCGGCTCATGAGCGCGCCCCTAGGTCGTCCACGCAGCCGGCACAGTGCACTCGAACGGCTTGACCGGTATAGGTCACAATCGTATCCGCCGGGGCGCTGAAGTCATCTCCCGAGGGCGTGCCAGGCCCGATCCAGCGAATACGGAACTGACGGCTGCGCACCATGCCGGGGAACGATCCGATGCGTGCGCCGATCGAGAGCGTGCCGTCGGCCTGATCATAGGAGAACGGGATCAGCGAATACTCGCCGTGCTGATATCCTAAGCTGGTGCCCTGATCCTCGTACAGCGTGAACCTGCCGCTGCGCCCGGTGTAGACCAGCAATGTGATCGGGGCCCGTGGCCGCTCGCCCGTGTACTCGATCTTCGGCCCCATGGGCACGATCGATCCGGCCCGCACGAACAGGGGCAGACGCGCCAGCGGCGCCGCCACCGTCACCGTCCGACCGCCACGGTAAACCCGATTGGTGAAGAAATCGTACCAGCTCGCGCCAGCCGGCAGATACACCGGCCAGCGGCGTGCACGGTAGCGGTACACGGGGCTGACCAGGAATGCTGGCCCGAACATGTACTCGGTGGCAATCCGGCGCACACGAGGATCGCTCGGAAACGCCATCTCCAGTGCACGCATGATTGTGCCGTTCTTACGCCACGTATCCCCGGCGAGGGTATAGATGTAGGGCATCAGCCGATAGCGCAGCTGGTCGTAGGAAACCAGTGTCCGATAGAGCTTCGTGCCGGGCGGGGAGAGGTTGTAAATCTCCCGGTGCGGCATCTGTCCGTGCGAGCGAAAAATCGGACAGAACGCACCGAACTCGAACCAGCGAGTGTTCAGCTCACGCCACTCGGCGAGATTGGCCGCATCCGGGTGCAGGTAGCGGCTCTCGGGCTGGTAGCCGCCAATATCCATCGTCCAGTTCGGCAGTCCCGAGAGCGAGAACCCGATGCCGGCGGCAATCTGATTCTTCATGTCCGACCAGCGTGGTGCGATGTCACCGCTCCACACCGCTGCGCCGCAGCGCTGCAGTCCGGCAAAACCCGAACGCGACAGGATGAACGGGCGTTCGTTCGGCCGAAACCGCAGATTGCCGTGGTACACGCCGCAGACGTGCTCGAGCGCATAGGCATTGAACACCGCCGCACCCGGCCCGAGCGGATTCGGCGTCATGAACGCCTCACGCTCGCCGATGCTGGTGTTCGACACCATGTCCGGCTCGTCCGCGTCCAGCCACCACGCGTCTACGCCGAGTGCGCCGAGAGTGCGCTCGATCTGTCGCCAATACAGGTGGCGGGCCGCCGCAAAGAACGGATCGTAGAACCCGAACGTGTAGCCCGTGCCGACCCAATCTTTGATGCCGAGCTTCGCCGGCAGCGTAAACATGCCGCCGATGCCGGCTAGCGCCTTGAAATGCCGGGTGCTCGGATAAAACTTCGGCCAAACCGAGATCATAAAGTGAGCGTGCAGCGCGTGAACCTTGGCAATCATCGCGCGCGGATGGGGGTAGCGCTTCGGATCGAAGCGATCCGAGCCCCAGGCATCATCGCTCCAATAACGCCAATCCTGCACGATGTTGTCGAGCGGAATGCCGAGCGCGCGGTACTTCTGCACCACACCGAGCAGTTGCCGCTCGGTTTTATAATGATCCCGGCTCTGCCAGAATCCGTATGCCCAGCGAGGCAGCAGCACGGCCCGGCCAGTGACGTAACGGTATCCGGCAATGACCTGATCCAGGTTCGCTCCATGGATGAAGTAGTAATCGATGGCCCGTCCGGCTTGCGAGTACAGCGAGAGCCGGCGGCGCACCGCCGCCGGGCGCGGCGGACGGTGCAGCAGCGTGATGTACCCGCCCTCGCGGCGCCACACGAGCCGGAACGGAACCCGTTGACCCGCTTGCAGGCGCAAGCGGAAATTCCGGTACCAGGGGTTCCAGTTCTGCCGCCAGGCATCAATGACCTCATGCCCATCGATCCACAGCTGTTGATAATCACTGCCGTAGAGGCTGAAGGTGTGCAGCCCGCTGCTGCGCGCCTCGATCTGCCCCGTCCACACGACTTTCACGTGCGGCAGCTTGACGAGCGCCTTTGGAAATGAATGCGGATAGTGCGCGTGCCAGGTCAAATATTGATAGTCGATATTGCGCTCGGTGCGCTCGAGCATCAGCTTGCCGTGCACGTAGTAGCGGGCCGTGAGCCCGCCACGCCGGCCGTGATCATTGTAGAGAATCAGACTCTTGGAGAGCTGTTGCCATGGGCGTGGGTTGCCGAACCGCGTGATTGAGGTATTGTCCCAGAGTATGCCGTAATCGCGGCTGGACACGACGAACGGCACGACCACATTCATGTTGTGCTGAGCGAGCGTGAGACTTCGGCCTTTGTAATCGATGAGGCCAGTCTGATGCTGCCCGAGTCCATAGAAGGCCTCACCTGGAGTCGATTCGAACTGCTGACGGATCTCAAAATATGAATCGCCGTCGATCGTCACAGGTTTGAAGCTGCTGCCACCCGGCAGCTCGCGTGAGATCACCCGGCCGTGCGCGTTGCGAAAGATGACCTGACCGTCACCGAGGCGAACCTGCGCAGTCAGGTCCGCAGTGCTGAGGGCTACGGTGTTGCCGCTCTGGCGAACGGTGAACGGCGTGCCCGGGCCGAGAGTACGAACCGCCATGAGGCTCCTCGGCAGCGACAGGTCTGCGCTCGGGAACGCCGTCACCCGGATGATCTTCGCCCCGACAACCACCAGCCGCACACGCCGCACCGCCCCGGCAATCGGCGTGACGATGATTCCACCCGCAATGCGCTCGACTGCCCCGCCCGCACGCGCCGCGCCCGGCAGGAGCAGTGCAGCGAACATCATCCACCCCAGAACGCCGCGGCTCGCCATCCGGCGAAACGCAGTGAAGTAGTCATGTGCCATCGGTCGCTCCTCGGGTTCAGTAAGTTGCCAGGTGCACGTGCAGCACCTGTTGGAGAGCGGTGAAATTCAGGCCCCAATCGGTCTGATCGCCATTCCAGATACGTATGAAATTCCACACGCCGTCGTGATAGCGACCTTGGACGACTCGGACGTATTGCACGCGCTCCCCGCGACGCGGGCGTGCCAGGGAAAAGCTGACGCGAGCGTGGATACCGGTGACCAGAAACTCATCCGGCCCCAGCTGGGCGATCAATGCACCGCCGACGGGCTTCATTCGGCGTACAAAGGGGGTCGTGCCGAACATCGGCATGTTGTAGGTCACTTTGACCTGCCAGCGTCCTAGCTCTAGGGTCTGTGGCCGCTCATCGTCGAGTTCCGCAACCCCATGCAGCCGGCCGGCGAAACTCAGCCTCGCCAGCAGCGACTGCATCGGCCGCACCAGTCGGTATTCCAGCGCAAACGGCGCGAGGGTCGCGGCGTCGACCACGCGCGCACCCAGCGGATAGTTGACATACCCGGTGAAATCAATGCCGAACGGATCGAAGCCGATCGCCTGATGCCCAAGGGCGGCGAAGAGGTAACGGGCATACGGCGCAGCATTGCCGGTCTCGGCCACGAACAAGGCGTTGTCGGAACGGTGATACAGCTGCAGAACCCTCAAGTAACGCGCCGAGTCGGGCATGTAAATGTCTGGTCCGATCAGCGCGATGTCCGGCGCTGCTGCCTTCCACACCCCGAGCGCGTCATCGGTCGGACCACCGCTCTCGTAAGTGATCGGCGGGCCAGGGTGGAGCGGGTCGCGCAACGCGGCGTTGACGTACATCGGAAGCGGATCGACCGACTGGCCGGCGGCGGCGACCTTCTCGACGAAGCGACCAATATTCCAGGCATGAAAGAACTCCCCTGCTTTCGATCCGAACAGCGCGCGCCAAGTGCCCGGTCCGAGGTGCAGCGCTCGCCTCAGGCGCCGCGGCACCGGCCCGTCGAACAGCCGATCGGCGCGCGCCGAATAGTCCCGTACGCACCCGTACGTGCCGGTCTCGTTCTCGACCTGTACCATGATCACGGTGTGCTGCGGATCGATCGCCTTCAGGTGACGCATCAACGCCACGAATGCGCGCCGGTCCGCAGCAAGCGTCGCATGGGCGAGCGGGGACAACGAGGGCATAGGATCACCGTCGCGATTCACGACCCGGGGAAAGCGGCTGTTATCGAGTTTTACCCACGCCGGGGTGTATCCCGGGCCGCCGTTTTTCCACGTCCCGAACCAGAGCAGGATCGCATGCAGGTGATGCCGGCGCGCCGCGCGCAGGAAATGGTCGAGAAACGAGAAATCGAACTGCCCCTCGCGCGGCTCGAGCTGCTCCCAGGCGATGGGCATGAAGATGGTATTGGCGTCAATCGCACGCATCGCCGGCCATACCTGCGGCAGCATCGAGCGGTAATTGCTGGAATTGTTCACCTGCGCGCCGAGCACCAGGTACGGCTTGCCGTCGACCTTGAGTTCGTAGCGGCCGTGCGCGCTGATCAGTCGCGGAAGCGGCTCGGCTCGCGCGCCCGGCGCAACCAGCACACCGAGGGCCAGCGCCACCCATACAGCCCATTGACGTACCTGTTTCATCCGCCCCCCTGTCATCATCTTGATTCGTCGGGCATGGTACCGATCGCCCACCGTCCGGGTCGCGCGCGAAGGCCCGTTAGGCGCGCGCCTCGGGGAGCGTCAACTGCCGCTGCCGAGGCACCGGTGCAGGCTGCGACCCTGCTCGCGACCCGGCGGCCCTCTATGTGCGCGCCTATTCCGGCAGTGAACCGTTGGCGCCCAGCCCGCGGTACGCAGCCACGACTGCGGTCGTGAATGCCACCGCCCCCGCTAGGGCCGGCGGGAAAATGTCCTCCAGTCCGAGGAAACGGGCGACGTCCTGCTGCGGCTGATCGGTACAAGCCCGGCCGATGGCGAGCAATCGCTCGGCATGCGGATCGGTGAGTGCTCCGCCGGCACGTGCCCGCCCGATCACGAAGCGCATCCACGCCGCGAGCGCCAGGGCGAGTCGTTCCCAGGAGCGCCCGGCAGTCATGGCATCGGTGACGCTCGGCAGCAGACGCACCGGAAGTTTCTTCGAGCCGTCCCAGGCAATCTGCGCGAGCTGATGTCTGACGCTTGGGGCTCGAAATCGCTCGAGCGTCGCCTCGATGTAGGACCCGATGTCGAGCGACTCACTTGCGGGCAGGCCAGGCGCAACTTCTTCGCGCAACAGCTGCTCCACATAGCGCGCAACCTGCGGATCGCGCATCGCCTCGGCCACCGTGGCGTGGCCGCGCAAGAGTCCGAGGTAGGCCAGCGCCGAATGCGCGCCGTTGACTACTCTGAGCTTGGCACGATCATAGAGCGTGACGTCCCGAGTCAGCGTCACGCCGACCGCAGCCCAGTCCGCGACCCGCACCGCCGGGACATCCTCGATCACCCACTGCGTGAACTGCTCGCGCTGCACCGGCCAGGCGTCGTACAAGCCGCTCTCGGCGGCGACGCGCGCGATCAGGTCCGCATCGGTAGCCGGCGTGATGCTGTCGACCATGGTCCGCGGAAACGATACTTCCTGCTCGATCCAGCGCGCGAGCTCAGGATCATGCTCGGCAGCGAAGGCCGTGACCGCCGCACGCAGCGTCGGTCCGTTGTCGGGCAGATTGTCGCAGCTGACCACAGCAAACGGAGCCGTACCGCGCGTACGCCGTCGCCGCAGCCCTTCGGCAAGAAAGCCGATGACGCTGCGCACCGCATCACCGGCCCGCAGATCATGCGCAATGTCCGGGTGCTCGAGGTCAAGTCGCCCGTCGCCGTCGAGACAGTAGCCTTTTTCTGTGACGGTGAGCGTCACGAGACGCGTCTCTGGCGATTCCAGGCGCGCATACACGGCGGGCCGCTCCTGCGGAGCGACGAGGATCTCGCGCAGCGCACCGATCACGCGCAGTCGCGCCGTTTCGGCCAGCTCGACCAGACAGTACAGGTCATTCTGAGGCGCGAGGACATCGCGAACTGCACTGCTGTGCAACGCGACGGCGCTGATCGCCCACCGCGGATCCTGCTCGAGCAGCCGATCGGCGTAGTACGACTGATGCGCGCGATGAAACGCGCCGGGGCCAAAGTGCAGCCAACCCACTCGACAGGCTTCGCGCGCGTAGCGCGGGCGAGCGACCGCCGCTCTCACCTGCGCCAGCGTCGCCTCGCTCAGCTGCTTCGGTTTCATTGCCCGGAGCGTACTGATAGCGGTATCATTTTGCAACGCAATCACACGTTTATCGCCGGGGAGACGCATGTCGCAGTTCATTCAGGCAG
>JAJZSQ010000080.1 GCA_021849615.1 Pseudomonadota bacterium | reverse complement strand
GGGCTCGTGGCGGACGCAACGGGACGGATGATTTGGTAGACGCTCTCGACCACCGCGACGGTGGATTGCGAGCCGCCGTAAGACCAGGCATCTATGACGTAATCAGTGGCATTGGCCATGGTAGCGTCCTCGCCGAGCTCACCGATGTAGGCAACCGGAGCCTGGTAGAAGCTGTTTACGCCGCCGGTGCTGCTGATCGTGAGCGCAGTGTTCGGGTTGTACGGGGAGCCGACTGCGGTGCCACTGATGTACCAGATAGGATTCGCCACCTGGCCGCCAGAGACCTGTTTGGCGAGCGGCTGGTTGCAGATCACCGGACTGTTCGGGGCGGTTGTCGCCGCCGGATCGGCCGAGCAGTCGATCGGCGCCACGCTCTCGATGTTGCTGATCAGCCACTGCTCGGCATATTGCTGCGCACTGTTCGCGCCCTGCAGGGCGCGCTGCTTGTCGAGCGTATTGCCGGCAATTCTGTTTTCCAGACCCACGCCGCGGAACATGGCGAGCGCCAAGATGGTAACCACGAGGAGCAGCAGCAGCGTGGTGATCAGCACCATGCCCTGCGCTCGGCGGTGTTGGTGCGCCAGACGCATGCTCAATTGCCTCCCGCGCGACCCATAATGTCGATGACCTTGGTAAAGGTCACGGTCTGGGGCTGTCCGGCCTCATTCTGCAGCGGATTGACGAAGGTCACGGTGATACGTACCGCGGTCACCTCGGTCCAGTCAGTCGCGGTCATGTCACCCGCCGGGACGTAGACGTTGACGGCGTAATCGCCCGGTGTGGCGATTTGTCCGGTAGGCACGTGCAGTCCATAATCGATCTGCATGTACTCTACGTTCTTCACTAGCTGCACCGGCGTGGTGGCCGCCCAGGCATTGCCGGCCTCGAGGGCGCAGTACAGGAAGCTGTCCGCCGGCTTGCTCGGATCCGGATCGGGCGCGGTCTGGATGTAAAAGTAGTTCGTGTAGACGACGTTGCCGCCACTCGTATTCGACGTTCCGTCGCAGAGCGGAATGCCATCGCCGCTCGCGGTCATGTAGCGTACCGCGAGCGTATCGAGGCTGTAGGTCTGTCCGTTCGCGCTCTGCGTCGAGTGCAGCCCGTAGAGCGTCTGTCCGGTGGCGAAGGTGAGGGCATCGCCGGCCTGGTTCGGCACCGTGGTGTTCTGTGCCGGGAAGGCGGTCACGATCGAATTCGTGGCCGGGTCGGGGTAGTAGCCGGCGGACTGCACCACTTCGGTGAGCAGCGTCATGGTGAAGCGCTCCTCGTCATCGAGCTTCTGCAGCCCCGTGCGGTCGGCGTACGAGGTGTGCACGGTCTGCTCGATGATGATCACCCCGCCGATCAGGAACAGCGCGATGACGATGGCGACCAGGAGCTCGACGAGCGAATAGCCGAGCTGGCGGGAACTCCGTGCATGCGGCCGCCGGCTCATGGCGACACCACCAGCTGATAGGACTGATTCTGCAGCGCGGTGCTGCCTTGCTCCTGGGCCGTCGCGTTCGCGATGTTTTCAGTCCAGGCGATGGTGATGGTGCAGTACACCTGCAGGTTCGCGTCCTGGCAATTGATCGTACTGGTGGCGCTCGGGAGCAGGCTCTTCATGGCCTGCCCCCATTGCACGAGGTCGTAGCCAGCCATGTTCGCCGGCGTGCAGTAACTGACGACCGTGGACTCACAGGCCTGCGCATTGCCGACTGCAGCGCTGATGCCGCTGCTGAGCGCCGCATCGCTCGCGCTCACGGCTGGGGAGTTCGCCGGGTTGACGGTCACGGTCGTCGGGTTCGGGGCGCTCGCCCAGTAGTCGAGGTTGGCATGCATCGAGGCGGCGAGACTCGAGGCCTCGAGCGCCACCAGTGCGCGCACGCGCGAGACGCCGCTGTCGGCGATCAGGAGCGCCTGCATTTTGGCGATGCCGAGCAGGCCCACACTGACGATGATCAAAGCGACCAGCACCTCGACCAGACTGAAGCCGCGCGCGGCAGTGGGCAGGCCAGAGCGTCTCATGTGCAGTTCGCGTCGGTGGAATGCATGGCGGTGGTCATCATGCCGGACTGGCTGAGGTACAGGCAGCGCGTGTACTGCGCGTCGTCGCTCTTGTCCTTCAGCGTCAGGGTGAGCTGCGAAACGCCGAGATTGGCGAAGCCGTCGCGGTTGAAGCTCACGGCATTCACATTGTCGCCATCCGTGAAGGTGTCGCCGCTGCTGAAGGCGTTCTGAACGCGCAGGATCTCGTCGCCGGCGCCGCTGTCGTAATTCTTGGTACCGCCGACATCGCTGAACACGAGCCACCCCTGGTCCCAGTTCTCGCTGCCGCTGGCGGCGCAGGAGTAGGGCGAGGTGGTCTGGTCGGCGATGCAGACCGAAACCGCCTGCCCCTGGCGCACGGCTTCGGAGCGGGCGTACTGCAGATCCCCGAGCAGCGCATTGAGCTCGGCGCTCATGCGGCTCGAAGTCGTCACGTATTGATACGTCGGGATACCGATGCCGGCGAGAATGGCGATGATGAGCATCACGATGACGAGCTCGAACAGCGTGACGCCGCGCTGGCCGGATGCCGGCGCACCCGGTGCACGGCGCTGTTCGCACATTGGAGGCTGCTGATACACGGTTGTTCTGATCATCGCTCCTCTAATGGCGAGCACTTTACCGTCGCGGTGGGCGAGTCACGAGCGACTCCGACCAGCGGTGCGAGCGGACCGATGGACGGCAGCGGGTGTGACTGTGACGCCATTCACAGTTTGCCGGCACTGCGATGGTGCCGGGGGGGCTGGGCGCTTGCAGGGTCGCCGCAAGCGTCGTTCAGCACGACGTGAATTGGTGCGAGACATCCGCTACCCGAGGCAGGCCGCGCGGATTGCAAAATCCGCCCGAGCGCCTAAGCTTGCCCCCGAGCGCCGCACCATCCAGACGGCGCGACGAGCAGGCGCTGCGCGCCAGGGGGGATCATGAGGTACCGAGGCTTTGGATTGTGGGCCGCAATACTGCTGGGGCTGTTGCAGCTACCGGTGGCACACGCAGGGGAGGGCATGTGGCCGCTGTCGAACCTCCCGGTCGCCACGCTCAAGCAGCGCTTCGGGTTCTCGCCAAGCGCGCAGTGGATCGAGCACGTGCAGCTCGCCTCGGTGCGTCTCGCCGAGGGCTGCTCCGGTTCATTCGTGTCACCGCACGGCCTGGTGCTGAGCAACCATCACTGTGCCGTGGAGTGTCTCGAGGGTCTCTCGCGCCCCGGGCACAACCTGATGGCAAGTGACTTCTATGCCGCGACGCGCAACGAAGAGCTGAAATGCCCGGCCATGGAGGTCGAGCAGATCGTTCAGCAGCGCAATGTCACCGCGGCCGTCAATCACGCGACACGCGGCAAGACGGGCGCAGCATACGCCGCTGCACTGCGGGCGGTCACGAGCCGCCTGGAGTCGGCCTGCGTGGGCTCGGATGCGCACCGCTGGCGCTGCCAGGTGGTGCCGCTGTACCACGGGGGGCAGGACTGGCTCTACAAGTACCGGCGCTATCAAGATGTGCGGCTCGTGTTCGTGCCCAGCCAGGCGACGTCGTTCTTCGGCGGGTATCCGGATAACTTCAATTACCCGCGCTACGATTTCGACCTGAGCGTGCTGCGCGTCTACGTGCATGGCAAGCCGGCCGACACCCCGGATTATTTCCGCATCGCTGCGCACGGACCGCGTGCCGGAGAGCTGGTGTTCACCTCGGGCAACCCCGGGGCGACCGAGCGCGACGATACGATTGCCCAGCTCGAGACGCTGCGCTACCCGGTGTTCCCGAAGCTGCTGCAGTATCTGGGGCATCAGCAAGGCCTGCTCGAGGCGTACTCGGCCGAGAGCCGCCACAACGCGGACATCGCCAGTGGCACGCTGTTCTTCATGGATAACGCGATCAAGTCCATCGACGGACAGCTGGCCGCGCTCAATGACGCTCGTCCGTTCGCCCGCAAGGTGAAGGCCGAAGCGGCACTGCGCGCCAAGGTGGCCGCCAACGCAAGCCTCAAACGCCGCTACGGCGGGGCCTGGAGTGCCATTGCCGCGGCAGAGCGGCGTGGCCGATCGCTGTTCCTGCCGTACTGGTTCATCGTCAGGCACGCCGGGTTCAACGCGCACCTGTTCAATATCGCCTTCAGTATCGTGCTCGGTGCGCATGAGCGCACGTTGCCCGAAGGTGAGCGAATCAGCAGCTACCGGGCGGCGAATCTGCCGCAGCTCGAACAGGAGCTGTTCTCGCCGGCGCCGGTTCATCCCCACTACGATGCGCTGATGCTCAGTTCATCGCTGACGATGATGCGCAACCTCCTGGGCTCCGATGCGCCGATCAGCGTGGCGCTGTTTGCCCACGCTTCTCCGCAGCAGCGCGCCGAACAGGCGGTCTTCGGCACGAAGCTTGCGAGCATCGCGGTGCGCAAGGCGCTGTGGTCCGGCGGGGAGCAGGCCGTCGTGGCCTCGCACGATCCGATGATCGTGCTCGCCCGAGAGATGCTGCCGTTCTACCTGAAGTTTCACAAGACGTACGAGGACGAGGTCACCGCGCCGGTCGAGGCAAATACCGCCAAAATCGCCCGTCTGCGTTTCGCACTGTACGGTACGAGCATCTATCCTGACGCCACGTTCACCGAGCGTGTCTCCTACGGGGTGGTCAAGGGCTGGGTGCGCGATGGCAAGCTCGTGCCGCCGTTCACCACGATCGGCGGGCTGTATCGACACGCGCGCAGTTATGCTCCGCTGCAGCTGAGCCCGCGGTGGCTGGCGGCGAGGCACACGCTCGACCCGAAGACCCCGATGAATTTCGTCTCGAGCAACGACATCGTCGGCGGCAATTCCGGCAGTCCGGTCATCGACCGGCAGGGGCGCCTGGTCGGACTGATTTTCGACGGTAATCCGCCCTCGCTCGGCGGTGCGTTCTGGTACGACGGAGAGAAGAACCGCGCGGTCTCGGTCGACAGCGCGGCAATCCTCGCGGCCCTGAAACACGTGTATCACGCCGATGCGCTGGTGCAGGAACTGACCACCGGCCATTGATCGCCATGCCAGGAGCGCGCCGGCCCGCAGGCGCCCGGCGCGCTCCTGGCGAGCTTCAGTGCGCCGCGTGGCGCGGATGCGCCGCGTCCCAGCGGCGCACCGCCCGCAGCGTGTTGGCCACATGCCGGCGCGGATCGAGGTTGGTGTACGAGTAGAACACCTGATCGCTCGGCGTGATGACGTATGACACCCGGTTTGCGAGCATCGGGTTCGACGGCAGCACGGCGTCGTAGGCCTTCATGATCCGGCCGGTGGTATCGGCTGCGACCGGGAACTTCTTGCGACACGCGCTCACCGAGAAGCGCTTGAGTTTCGCGATCGAGTCGTGCGAGACGCCGATGACGGTGGCCCCGAGCGCCTTGAATTTCGGCATCGCGTCGGCGAACAGATGCGCCTCCAGCGTGCAGCCGGGAGTGAAGGCTGCCAGATAGAAGTAGAGCACCACCGGACCTTTCTTCAGGGCCCGCGCGAGCGAGAACGGATAGGTCTTTCCGCCGAGCGTGGCGGTGGCCGTGAACAGCGGGGCGCGCGCGCCGTCGGGCAATGCGGCCAAGGCACTCTGCGTTCCGAGCAGCACCAGCGTCAGCGCGAGGGCAAGGGGACGTCGCATGACTCACCTCCAGTGTTGAACTGCGCGGCGCATCATCGCGCAAAGTCCGCGCAGCGTCACACTAGCGGGCGTGCAAGTCCACCGGGACTTGTGCGCCGGCTCAGTCCTGGTAATCCTCGTTGCCGGGGGTCGGGAGGGGCTTCAAGCGCGCAATCGCCGCCTGATTCTCGAATTTCAGCGTGTAGAACCCGCCGTGACTCGAGGTCACCCACAGGTACAGCTGCCCGTGCCGCCAGACGAAGCGGCTGTGCGCCTTCGACCAGGCGAAATTGATCGGCGGGCTGACGCCCTGGAACACGTTCAGCAGCGAGCCGGGATCGATTTCATCGGGATTCGCCGGCGCCGGCCCCTTGAAGTAGGCGATCTCGCGCGGCTGGTAGGGATTGTGGATGTCGAACACCCGCACGCCCGCCTGGTGGCTCGAGCAGGCGAGCAGCTTCGCATCGAGCGGATTGTCGAATGTACAGTCGTGCACGCTGTAGCCGTAGCCGCCCATCGTCGCGGTGACGTCGTGTTCGGTGAGCGCGCAGTTCTTCGGATCGTCGACGCCGAGCATCAGCTGCGCGACCAGCTTCGGTTTGGCCAGGTTGCTGATGTCGATGAGCCGCTCCATGCCGTTCGGCGCCAGTCCGGCGCGGCACGCGCCGATCGCCCCCTGCGGGTCATTGCATCCGCCCGAGCCGCACTCGTCGCCGACGCCGAGGAACGGCCTGCCGTTGATGAACGCCAGATCCGGCTCGATGGCGATGTCCCCGTCCTTCCAGTACAGCGAGCCTAGGACGCGGATCTGCGGATGGGGCCGGCGCTCCTGGACCTGACTCACGCCATAGATGACGAGGCCATTGCCAGAACTGAAATCCCCCGCATGCACCAGGTGTCCGACCACGCCGCAGAACAGGAGCGTGTCCGGCGGATGGCCGTCGACGGCGAACTGATTGAGCGAGATCCGGTGGCAGATCTGGTGGGCGCCGGCGCCGCCCGGCTCACGGTTCGGGAAGCTCCAGTCGATGAGTTCCTTCGGGTGCCGGGGATCGGAGACGTCGAGCGCGTACAGCCGGCGTTTGTTGAACGAGGCGATCCAGTAGGTCTTGCCGTCATAGGCGAAGTTGCCCGCATGCGCCTGCAGGTTGGCATCCGGGATCTGCACGCTCGCGAGCAATCGAGGGTGCGTGCACTGCGTGAGGCTGTAGAACGAGACGGCCGGCTGCGGGCCAGCACCCATCCAGCTCTCTGCGGAGCCGAGCAGGGCGCGGCGCGGATTGACCGAGCCGTCCTCCCAGTCGTAGAGCGAGGCCGGATCATCGAGATGGGTGACGTAGCGCGGGTCGCGCTGATGGGCGACATCCAGCACCTGGATGCCCGGGTGCCGCAGGGGCGGGACGCCTCTCTGGCCCGCTTCATAGCCTTCGGTGGTGACGTAGGCGCAGTGTCCGTACCACATCAGTTGATGTCCGGCACCCTGGCCGGCGTACTCGCCGATGACCTTGAGATTGCAGGCGTAGGGCTTCTTCGAAGCGCCACTCGCGCGTTCGGCGCGGGTGAGCTGCCCGTCGACCCCGGTCTCGGTCCGATCCCCGGGCTGGCAGGTCGGTCGGGGCACCGGTCCGAGAAAGGCCGGCTGCGCCGCGGCCCGCGGGGCCGGTACGGCGAGGAGCACGAGGCCGACGATGAACGACCCACCGAGGGTGCGAACCATTCGAAACGCGGTATTCATGGCGAGCCTCGTCGGATCTTCAGATCTCTTGACGGCAACACTCACAACGCCCCTACGGACCCATTATTGCGCCGCCGCGTGCGGCGGTACACTCGCTTGAGCGGCCTAAGCGCCCCATTCGGCGCGCCGCCGGCCGCGCGGAGTCCGTCGTCGGGTTCGCGCTATACTTGCCCCCTCGGATGGCGCCCCGATTCGCTGCCATCTGTCGTGCTCCCCGCCGAACTCGTGCCGTGGCACCCGGGCGGGGCGACGCCGGTCGGCGGAGGGTACAGCATGCTTCTGAACGAGGATCTCTCGCGCCGCGCGGTGGTGCACGCCACCGAACTGCCTTGGGTGGCCAGTCCGACTGCCGGCGTCGAGCGGCGGATGTTGTTCCGCATCGGCGCGGAGCAGGCCCGCGCGACCTCCATCGTCCGCTATGCCCCGGGCAGCCGTTTCCCACGCCACATGCATCCGGGCGGGGAAGAGTTCCTGGTGCTCGAGGGGGTCTTCCAGGACGAGCGCGGGGATTATCCCGCCGGTTCCTATGTGCGCAACCCGCCCGCGAGCGCCCACGCGCCCGGCAGTGAGGCCGGCTGCATCATCTTCGTCAAACTGTGGCAGTTCCGCCGCGATGACGCCGCATTCGTGACGCTGCAGCCCGGCGAAGGTCCGGCGGGGCCGTCGGCCGCAGGTCAGGAGACTTCGCGGGTGCTCTTCGACGACACCCACGAGGAGGTTCGGCTCGATGCGTGGGCCGCGCATGCGCCGCTGCATCTGCCGAATCCGCGCGGCCTCGAAGTCCTGGTCATCGGCGGCAGTTTCACGCAGGACGGGGAGGACTTCGTACGCTGGTCGTGGTTGCGATTGCCCGCGGGGCAACGGCTGCATGCACAGTGCGGCCCGCAGGGCGCCTCGCTCTGGCTGAAATCCGCCCCGTTGATGCACGCGACGGTGTGTGCGTTCTGACTGCGCGGTTCGAACCGTCCTCGTGTTTCAAACCTGAATGAAGAGCGCGCGGGACGCGCTGTCGGTCACGAATCGACCCCGCCCGTGCCCGCATGCTACCCTCGAATGAGGAGACCGTCTCAACGGTCGGGGACTTCGGTGCAGAGGTGAGTATGCGACTTCGGGCGAGAATCGTGTGGCCGGCAGCGTCGGTGATGGCAGTGTGCGCGGGCTTAATGAGCCCTCTGTGCGCTCGGGCGAGTACCGTGTCGACGGCCGCGACGCAAGCGCGGATTGCCGACATCATGCGGCGGCTGCGCGACGTGCAGCGCTTCACGGCAGTCGCGCTCGCGCCGAACGGTCGGACGGTTGCCTGGACGGTGACTGAGCGCGACGGCACGCATACGACGCAAGCCCTGCAGCTTGCTGCGGCAAATGGCACTGAGGTACGCACCGTGCGCATCCCCGATGGCGATCGCGCGTGTCGCTACGGCAGTCTGCAATGGTCGCCCGATAGCCGCACGCTCGCCTTCCTCTCCAACTGCAACCAGCCGGCGGCGCACGCCAATCAGTTGGATGTGTATGAAGTTCCCGCCCACGGCCGCACGGCCTGGCGGCTCTCGCATCTCGACGGGTTCGTGCACGAGCTCGCGTGGACGCCCAATGGCCGTGCCGTGAGTTTCCTCTACGTGCACGGCGATCTACACCCGATCGCGGCCGTCTCACCCACCAAACCGCAGATTGGCGTCATTGGCCGAACCGGCGTCGAGCATCAGCGTCTGGCGATGCTGCAGGCCGATGGCGGCTCCGTCCGTGAGATCACGCCGGCGTCGATCTTCGTCTATGAATATGATTGGGCACCCGCCGGCGCGCGCGTGGCCTATGTCGGAGCGCCCCCGCCGGGACGCGACAATTGGTGGACCGCGAAGCTGTACACGCAGCAGGTCGGCTCGGCGCCCGAGGTGACGCTCGATCCGGCGACGGTGAGCGGATCGCTGCACGGCCTGCAGATCGCGCTGCCGCGCTGGTCCCCGGACGGCGCGAAGATCGCCTTCATCGGCGGCCTGATGAGCGATCAGGGCGCGACCGGAGGTGACGTCTACGTCGTGGACGCCGCCGGCGGCGCTCCAGTGGATGTCACGCCGGGCATCGACATCAGTCCTTCATGGCTGCAGTGGACGGGAAACGAGTCGCTGCTGGTGTCGTCCTTCGCCGGCGGTTCGACGCGACTGTCGTCTTTCACGCTGCACGGGAAAGCCGCGGCCACCCAGCAGGCGCTGTTCACGGTGCCGGCCAATGTCGGCGACGGCACCTTCGCCTCGGCCGTGTCCGTGTCCGCTTCGAATGAGGCGCTGGCCTTCATCGACAGCACCTTTGATTCCCCGCCAGAGATCGACACGGTGCGGCTGCGCACGACGGCCACCCACGCACCGGTAGCCGTGATCGGTGCGCCGCTGGCGATCACGCACGCCAACGCCGGAGTGAAGCCGATGTGGGGCCGGGCGGTCTCGGTGCACTGGCGCAACCAGGGCTTCGCGGTGCAGGGCTGGCTGCTGTTCCCGCCGCACTACGATCCGCACCATCACTACCCGATGATCGTCTTCGTACACGGCGGTCCGAGCTGGGCGACCCGTCCGAGCTGGCCCTGGGAGGGCTACGGTCCGGTGCCGCTCGCGGCGATGGGCTACTTCGTGTTCATGCCCAACCCGCGCGGCAGCTTCGGGCAGGGCGAGCGCTTCGAGCAGGCGGTCCGGCGCGACATGGGGTACGGCGATCTGCGTGACATCCTCGCCGGCATCGATACGGTCGAGGCGCATTACCCGATCGACGACCACCGGCTGGGGCTGACCGGCTGGAGCTACGGTGGCTTCATGTCGATGTTCGCCCCCACCCAGACCCATCGGTTCAAGGCCGCCGTGGTGGGCGCAGGGCTCTCGGACTGGAAGAGCTACTACGGGGAGAATTCGATCGACGAGTGGATGATCCCCTTCTTCGGCGCCTCGGTGTACCAGGACCCGAAGGTCTATGCCAAGAGCTCGGCGATCAACTTCATCGAACACGACAAGACGCCGTCGCTGATCGTCGTGGGGCAATACGACGGTGAATGTCCGGCCCCGCAATCGTTCGAGTACTGGCATGCGCTGCGCGCGATGGGCGTGCCGGCGAAGCTGGTGGTGTACGCCGGTGAGGGCCACGCGTTCTACAAACCGGCCGATCGCAGCGACGTCCTGCTGCGCGCGCTGCGCTGGTTTGCGAAATATCTTGGAACGACGCCTAGGGCATGATGGGGACGGTCGCCCGGAGGCGGCGAGAGAGACCGGAGGAGCTGTGCGGTGAAGGCCGAAGAACTCAGAGCGCTGCAGGGCCCGATCAAACAGGCCTATCGCAGCGCGCCCGAATCGGCGCAGGTGACCTCGCGGGTCGCGTTGCAGCTCGATCCTGATCGGATCGCCGTCAGGCTCTCCGATCGTGCGTCCGCGGCTGGGCTGCATCCCTCGACGGGCGGCACCGAGGAGCTCGCCTGTTCGGCGGACCTGCTGCTCGAGTCGCTGGCGGCGTGCGCAGGCGTGACGCTGCTCGCGGTGGCAACGGCGACGAGCGTGCCGATCACCGGCGGGCAGATCATCGCCGAGGGCCAGTGGGATGCGCGCGGAACACTCGGTGTCGACAAGACGGTGCCGGTCGGGATTCAGAAGATCCGGCTGTCCTTCGAGTTGACGGGCGGTGCAGACCTCGCGGCCTGTGAACGGCTGGTCGGGACCGCAGAGCGCTATTGCGTCATCCTCGCGACGCTGCGGGGCACCGTACCCATCGAGGTGAACGTCAGCGTCAGTGCAGTTTGACGTGCGGTTCGGTGCGGCGCGTGATGAGCCGCGCGAGCGTGTCGAGGGTCAACTTCGCCGGGCCGTGCAGGGCGAGTTCGTGCAGCTTGCGCAGCCAGGTGTACATCAGGCGCGCGAAGTAGCCCTCGAGCATCAGGTTCCCGCCGACGAGTGCGCCCATGAGACTGCCGACGGTGCTGTGGCGCCCCAGTGACACCAGCGAACCGAAGTCCCGGTAACGATAGTCGCGCAGCGGTTTGCTCGCGAGACGCCGCTCGATCTGGCGCACCATGTGAGTCGCCTGCTGGTGCGCCGCCTGCGCCCGCGGCGGCACGATCCCCTCGCGGCCGAACCACGGACAGGCCGCGCAGTCCCCGATCGCAAAGATATTCTCGTCGCGGGTACATTGCAGGGTGGGGCGCACCAGGAGCTGATTCGAGCGATTGGTCTCGAGCCCGTCGAGCTCACGCAGGACCTCCGGCGCCTTGACGCCCGCAGCCCAGACGACGAGTTCGGCCGGGATGAGCTGCCCGGAGGCGAGCCGAACGCCGTCCGGCAGGACCGCCGCGACCCGCGCTGCGGTCCTGATCTGCACGCCGAGTGATCCGAGCAGTTTCGCCGCAGCGCTCGAGAGACGCTCCGGCAGGGCGGGCAGGATGCGCTCGGTGGCCTCGATCAGATTGATGCGGATGTCCGCATCGGGATCGATCCGATCGAGTCCGTACGAGACCAGATCGCGGGTCGTATTGTGCAGCTCGGCGGCGAGCTCCACACCCGTGGCGCCCGCCCCGATGATCGCCACCTGAAGCTGTTCGGGGCGCAGCGGCTCGCGCTGCGCGTGTGCGCGGATCATGGAGTTGACCAGCCGGCGGTGGAACCGCGCTGCGGCCGCTGGCGTTTCGAGCGCAATGGCATACTCCTTCACGCCCGGCGTCCCGAAATCGTTGGTGAGGCTGCCGATGGCGATCACCAGGGTGTCATAGGTATAGAGACGCTCGGCGGTGATCTCGGCCCCGGTCTCATCGAGCACCGGCGCGACGCGCACTTCCCGGCGCGCTCGGTCAAGACCGGTCATCTCCCCCAGCCGGAAACGGAAGTGATGCCAGTGCGACTGGGCGAGGTAGCTCAGCTCGTGAACACTGAGATCCATGCTGCCGGCGGCCACTTCGTGCAGCAGGGGCTTCCACAGGTGGGTGCGGTTCGCGTCGATCAATTCGACACGCGCCCGACGCGGCCTGTCCAGCCGGTCGCCGAGCCGCGTGGCGAGTTCGAGCCCACCCGCACCGCCGCCCACGATGATGATCTTGTGCCGGCGCGGGCGATCCCGTTGACGCGGTCCCTGAAGGTCCGTGGCAGACATCTTGCGCGTGCTCCTCAGTGAGGCACCGGGCATCCATTAGGGCACGGCGGGAGCGCCGGCGCCATCCGTAGCGTTGCGGAGCCTGCCGCGCACCGGCACTGTGCCATCCACGGGACAGCCCCGGACCGGCCGGGGGGGCGGTACGTCACCCGCTCGGGCGCGGGCGCATCAGCAATGGGGCATAGCGCAGCGTGAACAGGCCAAAGGCGCCGATCCACAGCAGCGCCGAGGCGATGAGGAGGTCCTCCTGAGAGAATCAAGAAAAC
>JAJZSQ010000079.1 GCA_021849615.1 Pseudomonadota bacterium | reverse complement strand
CGTGCGCATTGGCCTCGAGAATGCGCGTGCGGTGGGCGCGGATCGCCGCCGCGGCATGGGTGAGCGCATCGTTCTTGCGCGCGGTGGTGGCCTGCGCGAGCACCGCGGCGGCACGGAGCGCGCCGCGGCCGAGGTGCTCCATCAGATCGCCCACGGCGCTGTCGTTATGCGGGTTCATAGGCGAAAGAAGGCAGCAGTACCAGATCGTCGCGATGAATCAGCTCGTCGCGGCCGCGAAATCCGAGGATCGCCGGAATCTGCGCCGAATGGCGACCGATGATCTTCAGCGCATCCGCGTCCGAATACGCAATGATGCCCCGGGCCACTTCCATGCCCTCGGGCGTCAGCACGCTCACGGTGTCGCCGCGCTCGAAACGGCCGCGCGCGGACGTGACGCCGGCCGGCAACAGACTGCTGCCGGCGAGCAGCGCGCGCAGGGCGCCCTGATCGACCGTCACGGCGCCCGCCGGACGCAGCGTTCCGGCAATCCACTGCTTGCGGGCGGCCGCCGGGCTCGCCGCAGGCAGGAACCACGTGCAGCGCTCGCCCTCCTCCAGCCGTCGCACCGGATGCAGCGGCCGGCCCGCCGCCACGCACATGTGACAGCCGGCGGCGACCGCGATCCGCGCCGCCATCAGCTTCGTGGTCATGCCGCCGGTGCCGAACTCCGAGGCCGAACCGGCGCCCATGGCCTCGATCTCGGGCGTCAGATGTGGCACCTCGTGGATGAAGCGCGCGCCCGGATCGCGATTCGGATCGGCGCTGTAGAGGCCATCGACGTCCGAGAGCAGCACCAGACAGTCGGCCGCCGTCATTTGCGCCACGCGCGCGGCGAGACGATCATTGTCGCCGTAGCGGATCTCCGCCGTGGCGACCGTGTCGTTCTCATTGATGACCGGCAGGGCGCCGAGCGACAGCAGGGTCTCGAGCGTGGCGCGCGCGTTGAGGTACCGCCGGCGCCGCTCACTGTCCTCGAGCGTGAGCAGAACCTGGGCGACCGTCACCTGCCGGCGCTCGAGCATCTCCCGGTAGGCATGCGCCAGGCGGATCTGTCCTACGGCCGCGGCGGCCTGGCTTTCCTCCAGGCGCAGCGGCCCCTTGGCGAGCGACAGTTCGCGGCGGCCGAGCGCGACGGCCCCGGAGGACACCAGGATGACCTGCTGCCCTCGCTCGCGCAGACGCAGCAGATCATCGACCAGCGTCTCGAGCCAGGACTGGTTGATCCGCCCGGTCTGTGCTTCGACCAGCAACGCCGAACCGACCTTGACCACGACGCGGCGCGCCGTCGCCAGCGGGGAGCGGGTTGCGGTTTTAACGGACATGAGAAAACTATACGTGGCGCGCATGCTGTGCGCGAGTACAAACCGAGGCCGCGTTGCTCCCGGCCAGCGCAACCCCTAAACTTGCGCGGCCGCCAAGTCAGAGGATCCCATCGGTGAGCAGAGATTACGAACCGGTCCCCGGCAAATGGTACGAGGACCTTGAGGAAGAGGAATCATTCCGCGTGCTCAAAGTGGACGAGGACGCCGAGCTGGTCGAGATCGAGCATCTCGACGGAGAGATTGAGGAGATTGATCTGGAGACCTGGCACGAGATGGATCTCGAGCCGACCGAGGAGCCCGAGGGCTGGGCCGAGTCCGAGGAGGAGGAAGAGGAAGAGGACGAGGACGAGGACGAGGAGGATTGGGACGAGGACGACGAAGACGAGGATGACGAGGACGATTGGGACGAAGACGAAGAAGACGAGCGCGACGAATATTGAGTCGCGCCGTCGTATCGTCGAGCCGTTCTCATCCCGCCCGTGCATCGGTGCCGCGGTGAACGGCACCGCTGAACGGGCCGGGTCGGTCCGCGCCGCCGAACGGGCGCGCGCATGAGCCACGACGCCGCCGCGAGCTGGCGCCACGAGAAGGAATCGGCCTGGCTGTACCGGCGGGTCGCGGCGGCCGAACCCGACACCCGCCATCGCGAGCTGTTCGAACAGCTGGCCGGCGCCGCCGAGGAACAGGCGGACCACTGGGCAGAGGCGCTGCGGCGCGAGCGCGCCGCCGCGCCCGATTTCCGGCCCTCGAGCCGCGCGCGGATCGTCGCGGCCCTGGTCGAGTGGCTCGGGCCGCGCGCTCTGCGCTCGGTGCTCGCGGCAATGAAATTGCGCGGACTGTCGGTCTACAGCGGACCGGCCGTCGCCGGCCACGACATGCCCACCGCGCTCTCGGAGGTCGGCGCCCGCCATCGCGGCGGTCTCGGCGGCAACCTGCGCGCGACGGTGTTCGGCATCAACGACGGACTGCTCGCCAATGCCAGTCTGGTGATGGGCATCGCCGGCGCCGGCAGCAGCCCGCGCCTGGTGTTGATCACGGGCCTCGCCGGACTGCTCTCCGGGGCTCTGTCGATGGCGGCCGGGGAGTATGTCTCGGTGCGCTCGCAGCGTGAGATGTACGAGTATCAGATCGCACTCGAGCGCGCTGAAATCGCCGAATACCCCGAAGAGGAGGCCGAGGAGCTGGCCCTGATCTACGCCGCCCGCGGCATGCCGCTCGCGCAGGCCCGAGACGTCAGCCAGACGCTCCTGGCGCGCCCCGAGCATGCGCTCGATGTGCTGGCGCGCGAGGAGCTGGGCCTCTCTCCGGAGCTGCTCGGCTCGCCGTGGGGCGCCGCTGCGGCGTCGTTTCTCGCCTTTGCCGTCGGCGCCACCGTGCCGCTGCTGCCCTTCCTCGCCGGCAGTGCCGGGATGCGCGCGATCGTGATCACCGCCGGTCTCACCGGCGCAACTCTGTTCGCCGTCGGTCTGGCGATCAGCCTGTTCACCGGCCGCCATGCGCTGCGCGGCGCGCTGCGCATGGTGCTCATCGGCGGCGCCGCCGGGCTCGCGACGTTCCTGCTCGGCCGTGCGCTCGGCGCAGTACTGCACTGAGCGTGCCGGTGGTTCCGATCCCGCATCGGGTCAGGCAGACTCTGCGGGCATGAACGGACCGCACCGAACGGGTTCACGGCAATGAGCACACCGACCGCCGAGACGCTCGAGCAGCTCGCGCGCATCGTCGGAGCGCGGCGACTGCTCACGGCGGCGGACCAGCTCGAGCCGTTTCTCACCGACCACCGCGCGCTCTACCACGGCCGCGCCTGCGCCGTGGCGCAGCCGGAGACGGCCGAGCAGGTCGCGCAGCTGCTTGCGGTGTGCAACCAGGCGCGCATCGGAGTCGTCCCGCAGGGCGGCAACACCGGATACTGCGGCGGCGCGACGCCCGATGAGAGCGGCGCGCAGCTGGTGGTGAGTCTGGCGCGACTGAGGCGCATCCGCGCCGTCGATGCGCTCAACTACTCGCTGGTCGCGGAGGCCGGCTGCGTACTCGCCGACGTGCAGCGCGCCGCCGAGGACGCACAACGCTACTTTCCGCTCAGCCTCGGCTCCGAGGGCAGCTGCCAGATCGGCGGCAACCTCTCGACCAACGCCGGCGGCGTCCACGTGCTGCGCTACGGCATGATGCGCGAGCTGGTCCTGGGGCTGGAGGTGGCCCTGCCCGACGGCCGGCTGCTCTCCTCGCTCACGCGCTTGCGCAAGGACAACACCGGCTATGACATCAAATCGCTGTTCCTCGGCGCCGAAGGCACCTTAGGCATCATCACCGCGGCGAGCCTGAAACTGTTTCCGCGCATCTGCGCGACGGCAACGGCGTTCGCCGCCGTGCGCGACCCGCACGCCGCCATCGACTTGCTTGCCCGGCTGCGTGAGGCGAGCGGCGATCGGGTGAGTTCCTTCGAGCTGATCCCGCGCCTCGCCGTGGAACTCACCGTCCGGCACATCCAAGGCGTACGCGATCCGCTGCAGAGCGAGCATTCGTGGTACGTGCTCATCGAACTGAGTTCGGCGCGCGCGCACGATACGCTCGAGACGATGTTGAGCGAATGTCTCGAACGAGCGCTCGGCGACGGTTTGCTCGCCGATGCGATCCTGGCACGCAACGAGCGGGAGCGTGCCGCCCTGTGGAAACTGCGCGAGACCATCCCCGAAGCCCAGCGTCGCGACGGCGCGAGCCTCAAACACGACATCTCGGTTCCGGTCGCTGCGATCCCCGAGTTCATCGAGCGTGCGGGCGCGTGGGTACGCGCACACGTGCCCGACGGGCGGCTGGTCGCCTACGGTCACGCCGGCGATGGGAACCTGCACTTCAACATCAACCAGGCCCCCGATGCCGACCGCGGCGCGTTTCTCGCCCGCGGCGATGCGGTCAAACGCGCCATCCACGATCTGGTGCGCGACTTCGACGGCAGCATCAGCGCCGAACACGGCATCGGCCGGCTGAAAGTCGCTGAACTGGAGCGGTATGCCCCGGCCGTGGAGTTGGACCTGATGCGCGCCGTCAAACTCGCCTTCGATCCCAATGGCATCATGAACCCGGGCAAGGTACTGCGATGAATACCGCACGCGGCAGCGCACCGAGCCACGCACTCACCGCGCAAGCGCTCGCGACGGCCGCGCTGGCCAGCTGGACGGTGCCGCTGTGGTGTTTCCGGGTGCGCTTCGGCACGGCGGCCCTGATGCATCTCGCGCTGCCCGTGCTGCTCGGCCTCGGCGTGCTCAGTGCGATTCTGCACCTGGTGCTGCACCGGCACGCCGAGCACTTCGGCATCTTCTTTCCGGCCGCGAGTGAGCAGCGCGGCGGCGTGCAGTCGATCCAACTCACCGCGGTGCTGCTGCTCGTATTCAATCTCGGCGCCGCCGGCTTCATGCTGCACGATGCGCTCGCGCACACCACGCTCGTGATGGTGATCCTGCTCTCGACGGTCTCGACCATGAATCTCGCCGATGAGTGCTGGATCGCGCGTCGCCGCCGGCTGAACCGGCTGCCCTAGCGTCCCGGAGCACCGCTTGACGCCCACGCACGAATTGAGGAGACTGCCGGCCGCGTGCTGGTTCCTCGGCTGAGGCCGGGGAGGCAAGAGGGAACGCGGTGAGGCGACTGATGCGCCGAGACCGCGGCTACCCCCGTAACTGTGAGCGGCGAGTCCGCGTCCATGATGGCCACTGGGAATACTGGGAAGGCCGGACGCAGGATCAAGACCCGCGAGCCAGGAGACCTGCCAGCGCGGTCACCCAACCGGTGGGCGGGGCGTACCACACGGAGCGGTCATTCGCAGCGGTGACAGGGAACCGATGCGAATGCCGTGGCGGAAACTTCCACGCATTGCGGCGCACGAGACGGACGGCGGGCACGGACCCGGCGCACGCCGCGGCGCACAGACGCGCATTCGCATCGGCCGTCGTTGCCGCGCCCCGAAGGGGGCGCTCGTCCGGAGCGTCATGATGCGTCTGATCCTCACTCCCACCCGCGGTGCACCGCGGCGCCGCGCCGCCACTTTGCCCCTGGCGTGTATCGCCGTCGCCGCGGCACGTGTAGCCGCGGCCGGCCCGGCCACCTCCGTCCCGCCGGTGGTGATTTCCGCGGCCACGTTCGCCCAACCGCTCTCCCAGGCGCTGCCGAGTGTCAGCGTCATTACCCGCGCGCAGATCGAACAGAGCGGCATCCACAACCTCACGACGCTGCTTGCGCGCGTGGGCGGTGTGCAGGTAACCGCCAACGGCGGACCCGGGCAGCCGGCCACCACTTACCTGGAGGGCTTCGGCGGCACCGATGCCGGCGTGCTGGTGTTGGTGAACGGCGTGCCGGTCACGCCCGAGGACGCCTCCGGCGGCAGCAACTACCTGGAGAACCTCACCACCGAACAGATCGAGCGAATCGAAGTCATCCACGGCAACGTATCGGCGATTTACGGGTCCGGCGCCATCGGCGGGGTCATCCTGATCACCACCCGCAGCGGTGGACGGCGACCACGCGCCTCGCTCGCCTTGAGCGGCGGCAGCCGCAACACCGTGACGGCGTCGGCCGACGCGAGCGGCACGATCGGCCGCACGCGCCTGCAGGCCGGTGTGAGCCGGTACACGACGACCGGCATCCCTTCAATCAACCCGGCCGAAAGCACGACGGTCACGGACAACGTACCCGACGGCTACCACAACCTCACTGCCAACGGCTCGCTCGTACAGCAGATCGGCCGGCACCAGAGCCTCGGCGTGCGCGCATTCGCGAGCGACGGCCGCTATACGTATGACAACCATACGGCCGGCGGCCGCACGCGCCAGAACCTCCTGCAGCTGTTCAGCGACAACCGCATCGACGGCATCTGGACTTCACACCTGAGTCTCTCCCGACAGCGCACCGACGACCTCAACGTCGGCAGCTATCCGTCTGCGTACCACTCGAGCACCGTCGATCTTCTCTGGCGCAACGTCGTGCGCCTCTCGAAGCATTGGACGCTTACCGGCGGAGCGACGCGTCAGCGCCAGTCCGTCACCAGTTCCGCAGGGAGCGGCATTCCGTCCGTCAGCCGCTACGTCACTGCGGTGTTTGCCGGCATGAACGGCTCGATCGGCAAGAACGAGCTGCAGGTGAACCTGCGGCACGACCAGGTCGACGGTTACCGCGGCACGCACAACACGGTGTTCGCCGCGTATGGCCGCGAACTCGGCGCGGGCTTCAAGGCGATCGCGAGCTACGCCACGGCGTTTGATGCGCCGCCCCTCGGCTACCTCTACTACAACAGCCCGTACTGGGCCGCCAATGCCAGCCTCAAACCCGAGACGGCGCACACGATCGAGGCGGCCCTGCAGTGGTCGAACGCCGCGACCGTGGCACGTGTGACGCTGTTCCAGACCACGGGCACGGACCTGTGGGGCTACGGCACGACGCCCGCTGGCCTGACGCAGTTCCAGAACATCGAGCGCACGCGCACCCGGGGCGTGGAGCTCGGCGCGCGGGGCGCCTGGCGCCGTCTCAGCTGGCAGGCCAACCTGACTCTGCAGCAACCGCTGGCGCTCAGCGAATCCGGCCAGCCGACGCTGCAGCGGCTGGCGCGCAGCCTCGCCAATGTCACTCTCGAGTACGACTTCGGCCCGCTGACGGGGGGATTGGCGATTCACTACAGCGGACCGCGCCCCGACGTGACCTATTCGCCGAGTTTCACGATCGTCCCGGTGACCCTGGGCAGCTACACGACCGTGGCGCTGACGCTGAGCGGCCCCATCGGCCGGCAAGTCCGCTGGAATGTGCGCGCGCAAAACCTGTTCGACAAGCACTACGAAACGGCCTACAGCTACAATTCGCTGCCGTTCGGCCTGTTCGCGGGGCTCACGTGGCGGCCGTTCGGCCGATGAGCACGCGGCGCGAAGCTGCCCCGTGCTGCGGGTGCGCATCCGACACGGTACAATGACCGCAGAGGTAGCCTATGAATCACCACCACCGCTCATCCGCATCCTGGGGCGTGCGCGCCGCATGGCTCGCGGCATTTCTGCTCACCACGCTGCTGTTCAGCCTGGGACTGACCTGTGCCGTTCCGCTCATCGCATTCGGCGCGATCTGCGCGCTGCGCCAGAGCCGCGCTCAGGCACTGCTGTTCACCGCCACGCTGTGGCTCGCCACGGAAGTCATCGGCTTCACGCTGCTGCGCTTCCCGATCGGCCTCGCAGCCTTCGGCTGGGGTGCGCTGGTCGGCGCGGCGCTGCTTGCGGCGACCGCCGCGGCGAGTGCCGTTGCCCGCCGAGTGCCGGGCGCTGCGGGCATCACCGTGACCTACCTCAGCGCGTTCGGGCTCTATGAGGGACTGCTGTGGGGCGTCAGCCGCGCGATCGGCGGTGCCAGTGGCGCCTTCACCGCCGGCATCCTGACCCAGGTCTTCGTCCTGAACGGCGTGACATTCGCCGCTCTGGTGCTAGTTGGCGCACTCACGGCCGGCCGTACCGTCCGCGGGCCGGTTGCGGCCGGCGCGCAGCGCCGCACGGCCTGAACGCCGCTGGCCGTTGCGGCCGCCCCAAGCGGCCGCAACGATTGCGCTACGGCTGCGCCGCGCGGCGCAGCCGCACCAGACCTTCCTGCGCCGTGCTGGCGACCAGCCGACCGTCGCGCGCATACACGCCGGCCCGAGCAAAGCCGCGCGCGCCAGAGGCACTCGGACTCTCCACCGCGTAGAGCAGCCAGTCATCGACCCGCAGCGGCCGGTGAAACCACATGGCGTGATCGATGCTCGCCATCACCAGTGCGCCGCTGAACGAGGACTTGCCGTGCGGCAGCGTCGCCGTATCGAGCAGGAAGTAATCCGACAGATACGCCAGCAACCGCCGATGCAGCCCTTCATCCTCGGGCAGTGTATCGACGGCCCGGAACCACACCTGGCGCGCCGGCGTGGCCACTCCGGCCACGAGCGACTCCATCGGCTGCACCAGACGGAACTCGAAGGGCCGCGGCCGCTCGAGAAAGCGGCGCACCGCCTGCGGCAGCCGCTCGAGCAGTTCCGGGGGCGGGCGGCTCGCATCCGGCAGCGATTCCGGCGGCGGCACCGCGGGCATCGCGATCTGATGCTCGAATCCTTCCTCGGGGATCTGGAACGAGGCGGCCATGTTGAAGATCGGCGCGCCGTGCTGGATCGCCACCACGCGGCGGTTGCAGAACGAGTGTCCGTCGAGACTGCGGTCGACCTGGTAGACGATCGGGGCACTGAAGTCCCCGCGGCGCAGGAAGTAGGCGTGCAGCGAGTGCACGGTGCGTCCCTCGACCGTGGCCGTCGCAGCCGTGAGCGCCTGGCCGAGCACCTGGCCGCCGAACACCTGCGGGCTGCCGATGTCGCGGCTCTCGCCACGGAACAGATCGACCTCGAGCCGCTCCAGATCGAGCAGCGTGATCAAATCGGCCAATCGCGGATCCATCGGGTCGCTCCCCTTGACTCAAAGCCGAGGCGGTCAATCGGGCACGCCGAGCCGCTGATGCATGATCGGGCTCGTGGTCGTGTACTGGAGAAACTGCCGCTTCTGCGGATGCAGGTGGTGCTGGATCGCGAAAGCGGCGAGCGCCGCCTCGTGGAAGCCCGAGAGAATCAGCTTCTTCTTGCCGGGGTAGGTGTTGATGTCACCGACGGCGAACACCCCCGGCACGTTCGTCTGGAACTTCTCGGTATCGACCTTCAGGGCGCGCTTCTCGAGCTCCAGGCCCCATTCGGCGATCGGCCCGAGCTTCGGATGCAAGCCAAAGAACACCAGCAGCTGCTCAGCTGCGAGCGTCTCGAGTGCACCATCGGCGTGCTTCACGGTGACCCCGGTCAGACGCTGCGCCTCGCTGCCCAGGGCGTGCGGCACGGCCTCGCAGCAGCGCATCCGTCCGGCAGCCACCGCCTCGCGCATCTTGGCCACCGACGCCGGGGCGGCGCGGAACTCCGAGCGGCGATGGACCAGGGTGAGACTCTTGGCGCGTGGCAGCAGCTCGAGCGTCCAATCGAGCGCGGAGTCACCGCCACCAAAGATCACGAGGTCCTTGCCGGCGAACGCCGCGGCCTCCCGGACCCGGTATTGAATGGCATCTCCCTCGAACGCCTCAGCCCCCTCGAGGCCGATGCGCCGCGGCTGGAACGAACCGACGCCGGCGGCGATCACGACCGTGCCGGTGTTGAAATGCGTACCGGCCGCGGTGCGCAGATCGAAGCGGCCGTCTGCACGCCGCACCAGCTCGGTGACTTCCTGGCCGAGGTGAAACTGCGGATGGAAGGGCTTGATCTGCTCGAGCAGCCGGTCGATCAGCTCCTGCGCCCCGCAGACCGGCAGCGCGGGGATGTCGTAGATGGGCTTCTGCGGATACAGCTCGGTGCACTGACCGCCCGGATGCGCCAGAGAATCGACGACGTGCGCGCCGATGCCAAGCAGACCCAGCTCGAACACCTGGAACAGTCCGCAGGGTCCGGCGCCGATGATCACGACGTCGGTATCGATGGGCGCGCCGGATTGCGGCGCCTCGCTGTGCGTGCTCACTTGGCTCACTTCGTCCCCGCTGGGTGCAAAGCAGCCATTTTACCGAGCTTGGGCCCGCGATGCGCCCCTACGCGCGGCCGGCGTTCGAATCCGTCGGCGTATGGAAATATTCGCTTTCGGCCGCCAACTGCTCGATCAGCCGCTTCAGCTCCGCCATGCGGCCCTCGGCGGTGCTGATCGGCATGCAGTCCTGGCAGCGCGGATCGCCGCAGGGCTGGCGCGAATAGAGCCAATACTGCAGCGCACCGGCGAGCAATCCGTCGGCGATGTCCCACAGGTCGGCGTCCCGGTCTTTGTCCGCGATCTTGTTGCCCAGATCGACGGCTTTTGTGAAGGCAGCATCGAAGGTATCAGCGATTTCAGTCATGGGCCATCTTCTCCCACAGACCGCCAGTATACGGCAAAGGGCCCGCACGGATGGCCGCGACGCCACGGCCCGCTTCAGGTCAAGCCTCGGTGCGCCCCGCCCGAGCGACGAACGCCTCACGGGCGCGCACGCCGATGTCGGGTTGGTCCGTAAAGAACCCGTCGATGCCCGCGGCGAGAAACTGGCTGATTTCCCAGGCCAGATCGCCCCACTGTCGATCGGGTCCGCGGGTGCGCGCCTCGGTCGGCAGGAAGACGTTCTCGGCGCGGAACGTCCACGGAATCACCCGCAGACCCTGCGCGTGACTGTCGGCGATGAGCCGCGTCGGATGTGCCAGTCGCCCGGAGGGCTCGCGCGGGATGAGGAGAGATTTTTCCGGACCGATGGCCGCAGCGTAGGTGGCGATGTCGGCCAGACCGGCCGGCTGCGCCAGGTCGGCGAAGGTCTGCGTCCCGCCGGCACAGCGCACGTCCTGCGGGGCGCCGGTGGCCTCCAGCAGCTGCACCAACGGCACCTGCGTCAGGCGCTTCAGGGTCCGCAGGATGCCGGTCTCGAATGACTCGACGAGCACGCCGGACTCAGGCGCCGTGCAGCCGTGCGTCTCGAGCGCGCGCACGAGGGCCGCGGTCATCTCCAGACCGCAGGCGGCGAAATGGCTCGGGTGCTTCAGCTCCACGACCAGCCCGATCGGCGCCGGCACGGGCCGGCCGCGCTCGGCGGCGGCGCACTCGCGCTCGCGCTGCACCGCGGCACGCAGGCGCAAAATCTCCTCGAACGTGGCAATCTCGAACTGCCCGTCGAAGCGGCTGTTGTGCGGACGCAGCGCCGCGATGCGCTCACGCACGCGCAGACTCTTCAGCTCCTCGAGCGTGAAATCCTCGCTGAACCAGCCGGTGACCGCCTCGCCGTCGATCTGCTTGGTGACCCGCCGGGATGCGAAACGGGCCCGTTGCGCCACGTCCGTGGTGCCACTGAGCTCGTTCTCGTGCCGCGCCACGAGCACCCCGTCGCGCGTCATGACCAGGTCCGGCTCGAACCCATCCGCGCCCTGCTGCAGCGCCAGGTAGTAGGCCGCCAGCGTATGCTCCGGCAGATAGCCGCTCGCGCCGCGGTGTGCAATCACCAGAGGCGTCACGGCAGCGCAGTTGCTACACTGCGCAGGTGCTGCTCACTGAACATGACATTTACCTGTTTCGTGAAGGGACGCACGGGCGGGCCTATGAGAAGCTCGGCGCGCACCTGCTGCCGGCACACGCCGGGCGGGCGGCGGGCACGTATTTCGCGGTCTGGGCGCCGAACGCCGCCTCGGTGGCGGTCATCGGCGATTTTAACGCGTGGGATCCGCTCGCTCATCGGCTCGCGCCACGGCCGGACTCCTCGGGTATCTGGGATGCCTTCGTGCCGGGCGTACCGGCCGGCGCGCTCTACAAGTATCACATAGTCTCCCATCACCAGGGCTACACGGTCGACAAGAGCGATCCGTTCGCGTTCCGTTGCGAGACCCCGCCGCGCACCGCCTCGGTAGTCTGCGACCTCGGCTACGAGTGGGGGGACGAGCCGTGGCTGCAAGAGCGCGCGCAGCGCCAGGCGCTCGGCGCGCCGTGGTCGATCTACGAACTGCACCTCGGCTCCTTCCGGCGCAAGCCCGAGGAGGGCAACCGACCGCTCACCTACCGGGAGCTCGCCGAGGCGGTCGCCGCGCACGTCACCGATCTGGGCTTCACCCACGTCGAGCTGCTGCCGGTCATGGAGCACCCGTTCTACGGCTCGTGGGGCTACCAGGTCACGGGGTACTTCGCGCCGACCTCGCGCTACGGTACGCCGCAGGATTTCATGTACTTCGTCGATTACCTGCACCAGCGCGGCATCGGCGTCATCCTCGACTGGGTTCCCTCGCATTTCCCGGCCGACCAGCACGGGCTCGCATTCTTCGACGGCACGCACCTCTACGAGCATGCCGACCCGCGCCAGGGACATCACCCCGACTGGAAGAGCTCGATCTTCAACTACGGCCGCGCCGAGGTCCGCAATTTCCTGCTGAGCAACGCGCTGTTCTGGCTCGAGGTCTACCACATCGATGCACTGCGGGTCGATGCCGTCGCCTCGATGCTCTACCTCGACTACGCGCGCAAGGACGGCGAGTGGATCGCGAACCGCTACGGCGGCCACGAAAACCTCGAGGCGGTCGAGTTCCTCAAGCAGCTGAATCAGTCCGTGTACCGCGATCATCCCGACACCCACACCATCGCGGAGGAATCGACCGCCTGGCCGATGGTCTCGCGTCCGACCCATCTCGGCGGCCTCGGGTTCGGCATGAAGTGGAACATGGGCTGGATGCACGACACGCTGAAGTACTTCTCGGCCGATCCGGTCTTTCGCAAGTTCCACCATCACCAGATCACCTTCAGCCTGTGGTACGCCTTCAGCGAGAACTTCGTGCTGCCGCTCTCGCACGACGAGGTCGTGCACGGCAAGGGTGCGTTGATCGGCAAGATGGCCGGCGATGAGTGGCAGCGCTTCGCGAACCTGAGATTGCTCTACGGATACCTCTGGACGCACCCCGGCAAGAAGCTGCTGTTCATGGGCGGGGAGTTTGCCCAGACCCGCGAGTGGCAGCACGAGCAGAGCCTCGAGTGGCACTTGCTGCAGTACGCGCCGCACCAGGGCGTGCAGCGCTGGGTGCGCGACCTGAACCGGCTGTACCGCTCGCTGCCGGCGCTGCACGCGCGCGACTTCAGTCCCGAGGGATTCGAGTGGATCGATTGCGACAACGCCGATGACAGCGTAATTGTGTACGTGCGCCGCGGCAGCGGTGCGCGCGAGGTCGTGTTGATCGCCTGCAACTTCACGCCCGTGCCGCGCGAGCACTACCGCATCGGCGTGCCGTGCGGCGGCAAATGGCTCGAGCGGCTCAACAGCGACGCCCCGGAATACGGCGGCAGCGGCATCGGCAATCTCGGCGGCACCGTA
>JAJZSQ010000078.1 GCA_021849615.1 Pseudomonadota bacterium | reverse complement strand
AATGTCCGAACCGGTCACCGCCGTCTGCATCACGTCGGTATTCCAGTTGAGGTTGATGGTCACGTCCTTGTAGGGACTGAAGAGCAGACCGCTCGGTGCCGGCGATGGCGTCGGAGTCGGAGTCGGAGTCGGCGTAGGAGTGGGTGTGGGCGAGGCGCTGCAGGTGCCGAGCGACGTCCACGGCTCGCCGCTGCCCGACGGTCCGCTGTTACTCGCCGGGTCATTGCCCTGCGTCCACCAGTTCGCCTGGTAATTGACGCCCGATTCGCTGACCTCTTCTCCCTGCGTATACGCCGTCGACGGGTCCCACGCCGCGGCACAGCTGCCGGAGGGGCTGGGGGTGGGCGCCGGAGTGGGTGTCGGAGTAGGCGTCGGGGTGGGTGTGGGTGTCGGGGTGGGCGTCGGGGTGGGCGTCGGGGTGGGCGTCGGAGTCGGAGTCGGGGTTGGACTGGGCGAACTGCACGACCCGCCCGGCGTCCAGAGCGCCGGCACGTTCGGCGGCTCCCAACCCGCTCCGGCCGCGTTGGTGAAGGTCTGCGTTGCGGTATACGTCGACCCGCTGTAGGTCACCACCTCGCCGCTCGTGTACGTGGTGTTCGTGTCACTCCAGGCTACACACGATTGGGCGTGCGCCGCCTTCAACGGCAGGAGCGCCAGGAGTCCCACGGTCAACGTGATGCCCATCGCATTTCGCACGGCAAGCCGCGTGCGGATGCTTGCTTGATTCACAGTCATCGCGATACCTCTTGGAGGGAATGCCGGACATGCCGGCGGTTGCGTCAACACGCGGCCGAACCGGCGGTGCGCGCCCGCGCCCGCACCGCCGCACAGGGACCGCCCGCACCGGATCGATCGATCCGGGCACGGTCGTTCCACGTGATCACCGTGACGTCATCCGGGCCGCCGCACCGCTCTGCGCCGCGCTCCTGCAGCGCCCGAACGCGATCCGGCAAACCCATCCCCCCGCAGATATCGTTATGTCATGTCAGTGTTGTCATTGACCTGAACACTAAGGTGCGCGGCAGGCTAGAACCAAAGCAGGTCCAATGCAATAAGACCAATTTTTCCCGTTCCGACGCCCATGGCGGCACTACAGCGCGTGCAGAACGCAGATTTTGCTGACATTTTCTCCCTCCGTGCCCCGGCGCAGCGCCTTGCACCGGCGGGCGCCGATTACCATAATGGTCCAATCGGGCACGGTGCGGGACTTGGCACCACACCGTGCACACACTTTGCGGGAGAGAGCGCGTGGATCTGAAAGCGTTGCGTGAACACATCGGCGCCGCCTGGCGCGGTTCCATCGTCGAGCGGCTCGCCGCCTACGTGCGCATCCCGAACAAGTCTCCGCTGTTCGACCCCGAATGGGAGAAGCACGGCCACATGGAGGCCGCGATCCAGCTGATGGCCGAGTGGTGCCGGACGCAGGACATTCCCGGCATGAAGATCGAGATCAAGCGCCTGCCGGGACGCACCCCGGTACTGCTCGTGGACGTGCCGGGCGAGCTGCCCGGGTGCGTTCTGCTCTATGGCCACCTCGACAAGCAGCCGGAGTTTACCGGCTGGCATCCGGGGCTCGGTCCCTGGGAGCCGGTGCTGCGCGACGGCAAGCTGTACGGACGCGGCGCCGCCGATGACGGTTATGCGCTCTTCAGCTCGCTCGCGGCGATCGCGGCCCTGAAGGCCCAGCGCGTCGCGCTCGCCCGCTGCGTCGTGCTGATCGAGGCGTCAGAGGAAAGCGGCAGCGTCGACCTGCCGGCGCACCTCGCGACGCTCGGCGATGCCCTCGGTGAGCCGTCCCTCGTGGTGTGCCTGGATGCGGAGTGCGGCAACTACGAGCAGCTCTGGTGCACCACCTCGCTGCGCGGCAACTTGGTCGGAGAGCTGACCGTGCGCGTGCTCGAGGAAGGGGTGCATTCGGGGATGGCGAGCGGCATCGCTGCGAATCCGTTCCGGATCGTCTCGCAGCTGCTGGCGCGGCTCGAGAACCCGCTCGACGGATCGCTCACGCCCGCGGAGCTCTCGGTGAGCATCCCCGAGGACCGGCTCGCGCAGTTGCGCACTGCCGCGGCGGTGCTCGGCGATACGGTCGCCGGCAAGCTGCCCTGGGCCCAGGGGGTCCGTGCCGTCAGCGACGATCCGGTTGCACTGCTGATCAACAGCAGCTGGCAGAGCACGCTCTCGGTGACCGGCGCTGATGGACTGCCGCCGACGCTCTCGGCCGGCAATGTGCTCCTGCCGGCCCTGACGCTGAAACTCTCCCTGCGCCTGCCGCCGACCTGCGAGCCGCTGCGCGCAGCCCGTGCGGTGAAGGAGGTGCTCGAGCACGATCCGCCGTACGGCGCACAGGTGCGCTTCACGCCCGGCACCCCGACGTCCGGCTGGAATGCGCCCTCATTCGCGCCCTGGCTGGAAAAATCGATCGATGCCGCGTCGCAGCAGATCTACGGGCGCGGCGCGGTGCACATCGGCTGCGGCGGCACCATCCCGTTCATGGCCATGCTCGGGGAGCGTTTCCCCGCCACGCAGTTCTTCATCACCGGGGTGCTCGGCCCGCATGCCAATGCGCACGGACCGAACGAATTCCTGCACCTGGAGTATGCCGAGAAGCTCACCGCGTGCGTATCGCTCGTGCTCGCCGATCACGCACGGGCCCGGCGCAGCTGAGCGCGCCGCAGCCGCCTCAGCGCATGTGCGGCGTGGTGCTCGGGCGCACCGAGGCGCGCAGCCGTTCCCAGGCTTCCCGGTAGTGCGTGAGCATCGCCTCGGCGACGTCCGCCTCGAAGGGTGGAAACTCCGCGGCGAGCTCATCGATCATGACGGTCCACTTCGGCAGCCCCTTCGGGAAGCGCCCCTCACGGGTGAACACGACCCGGCCCTCGATTGGCACCTCCCCGACGATGGCCTTCACGGCCGCAATGCGGTCATACAGCCCGCTCTGCGGGTTCACGAACGTGAAGCGGTTCGGACCGTCCATGACGGTCCACTCGGCCATCTGATCGCCGCCGAAGATGTTGCCCTGAACCTGGCGCACATCCACGATGAGGATGCCGTGCACGCTGAGCAGCAGGAAATCCACGTGGTAACTGCCGCCCATGCCGTCGGGAACGGCCATGTCGATCAGGTGCTCCATACCCGCGGCGGCAACGGCCGACTGCAGTGCGCGCCGCGCGCGCCGGCGCCGATACCAGCGCACCAGCCAGACGGCCGCAATGATCAGGGCCACCGCGATCCCGAGCAGCACCCACGGCACCCAGGGTTGATGCAGAGTCGATCCCATCGGTCCCATGCTAAATCGACTCACCCGCCAGAGCCGCCCGCAGCGAGGCCAGATCGGCGTCGATTTCCTCGAACACGCTCGGGCGCGCGAACAGTTCGGCGAGCGCCGGCGGCGGCGGCACCTCCCGTCCGATCAGCGGCTCGATGATTTCGCGGAATTTCGCCGGGTGGGCCGTACCGACCAGCACCCAGCGCCCGGCACGCCGGCGCGCCTCGGGCAGCCGGGCGTAGGCCTCTGCGGCCACCGCCGTGTGCGGACACCAGATGCGCCCGAGGCGGCGGTAGTCCCCGGCGATGCGGGCCCGGATCGCCTCGTCATCGACCGAGCAGGCACTGACCGCCTGCCGCAGCGCCTCGATCTGCGGATACAGCGCCCGCAGGCGCTCCATGTTGCTCGGGTTGCCCACGTCCATCGCCGAGGCCAGCGTCGCGATGCTCGCGCGCGGCTGCCACTGCCCGTCGCTGAGAAAGTCCGG
Organism: Pseudomonadota bacterium; assembly: GCA_021849615.1. Taxonomy (GTDB): domain Bacteria; phylum Pseudomonadota; class Gammaproteobacteria; order Steroidobacterales; family Steroidobacteraceae; genus 13-2-20CM-66-19. The sequence continues at coordinate 9,516 of JAJZSQ010000078.1, read as the reverse complement.
CACGGTCCGGTTGGCATTGTGCGCCAGCACCACCTCGCCGATCGGCAGCCCGAGGTGCCGTGCCCAGATGCAGGCGACGGCATTGCCGAGGTTGCCGCTCGGGATGATGTAGGACACCGGCTCCCCCTGCGCTCCGGCGAGCGCCAGGCTGCTCGCCGCGTAGTACACGGCCTGGGGCAACAGGCGCCCGAGATTGATGCTGTTGGCCGAGGACAGCGCGCGCGTGGCGCGCAGCGGCTCATCGAGAAACGCCTGCTTCACCAGGCGCTGGCAATCATCGAAGGTCCCGCGCACGGCGAAGGAGCGCACATTGCCACCCCAGCAGGTCAGCTGCTGCTGCTGCGTCGGGGACACCAGTCCGCGGGGGAACAGCACGACGACCTCGACGCCCGGGCGGCCATGAAACGCCGCCGCGACCGCCCCGCCGGTGTCCCCGGAGGTGGCCACGAGAATGGTCAGCGGGCGCCCCGCCCCGGCGCGCAGCCGCGTCAGGCACGCCGCCAGAAAGCGGGCCCCGAAATCCTTGAACGCCGCCGTCGGTCCGTGAAACAGCTCGAGCACGCCAAGCCGCTCACCGTCGAGCGGCACCACCGGCGCCGGAAAGTTGAACGCTTCGGCGCAGATCCGCCCGAGTTCGCCCTCGAGCGCATCACCGGCGGCGAACGGCCCGATCAGCCGCTCGGCCCGTTCTGCCAGTCCGGGCGCCGCCCGCAGCGCGGCGAGATCCGCCGGCGGCCAAGCTTCCGGCACGTACAGGCCCCCGTCCGGAGCCAGGCCCTGCTCGAGCGCTGCGCCGAATCCGGCCGTCAGCCGCTGATCGCGGGTACTGTGAAACCGCATACTCCCCATCGCCTCATCCGGTCCGTCAGCCGCTCGCCACCACACGCGCACCGTCGCGGTGCAGATCGACGATCCACTCATCGACTCCCGCGCCGCCGGCGACGAGCGGCGCACGCATCGCCGCGAGCACGGCCTGCGCCTGCGTCTCGAGCGCCCAGGCGAACAGCGTCGGCCCGGCGCCGGAAATCGAGCAGCCGAGCGCGCCGGCCGCCAGCGCCGCGGCGCGCACCGCCGCGAAGCCCGGGATCAGCGCCTGGCGCTGCGGTTCGATCACGACATCCTCGAACGAGGCGCGGATCATGTCCAGATCATCGGTGTAGCAGCCGGAGATGAACCCGGCGAGGTTCGCCGTCTGCCATACGAAGTCCGCCAGCGGAACATCACGCTTGAGGATGGCGCGAGCCTGGCGCGTGGCGAGGAACATGTGTGGGTGGATCAGCACCGCACACACCCCCGGCGGCACCGGAATGCGCTTGACGCGCGGGTGATCGATGCCGACGGTGAGCACCAGGCCCCCAAAGAGCGACGGCGAGATGTTGTCCACGTGCAGCGAGCCGCTCGCCACCGCCTCGCCCTGCATGGCGAACTTCAGCAGCTCGATCTTCTCGATGGGCTGCTCGAGCAGCGCGTTGGCCGCGACCACCGCGCCCACGGCCGAGGCGGCCGAGCCGCCGAGCCCCGAGCCGAGCGGGATACCCTTCTCGATGCGCATCTCGAACCCGAACGGCGGCGCCAGCGCCGCATGCATCGCCTGCAGCGCGCGGCCGGCCGTGTTCTGCGCCGGATCGGTCGGCAGCTCCCCGGCAATGCCGCTCACTGCGGTGATCGTGACACCGGGCCGCGCGCTGCGACTGACGGTCACGCGATCCCCGAGCGCATCGACGGCGAAGCCGAGGATGTCAAATCCGATCGCGACGTTGCCGACCGAGGCCGGTGCGAATGCCGTTGCCCATTGTGCAGCGCTCACAGCCGTGCTCCCAGGTAGGCCGACAGTCGCAGCAGGTCGGCGAACACCCCGCCGGCGGTCACCTCGGGACCGGCGCCCGGACCCTGCACGATGAGCGGATTGTCGCAGTAGCGGCGCGTGGCGAAGCGCACCACGTTGTCGGTGAGGGCGATGTTGGCGAAGGCATGATCGGCATCGAACTCGACCAGTCCCACGCTCGCCTGGCCGTCGGCGCCGAGACGCCCGACGTAGCGCAACACGCGGCCCTTGTCCCGGGCCGCCTCGAACCGCTCGCGCATGGCCGCGTCCGAGCGCGGCAGACGCGTCATGAACTCCTCGATCGAGCCGCGCTCGAGTCCCGCCGGCACCAGCGACTCGACCCGCACGTCGGACAGTTCGAGTTCCAGGCCCATCTCGCGTCCGAGAATGATCAGCTTGCGCGCCACGTCCATGCCGGAGAGATCATCGCGCGGATCAGGCTCCGTGTAACCGCGCTGGCGCGCATCGCGCACGATGTCCGAGAACGGCGTGCGCCCGTCGTAGATGTTGAACAGATAGGCGAGCGTGCCGGAGAAGATCCCCTCGATGCTCGCGATCTCATCGCCCGTCTCGCGCAGGTCGCGCAGCGTGTGCACCACCGGCAGGCCGGCGCCCACGGTCGCCTCGTAGAGATAGTGTGCAGCGCCGGCGCGGCGTGCCTCCTGCAAGGCGCGATAAAAGGCCATCTCGGCGCTGTTCGCCTTCTTGTTCGGCGTGATCACGTGCACGCCGGCGCGCAGCCACTCGGGATACCGGGCCGCCACATCGCCGCTCGCCGTGCAGTCGATGAGCACGGTGTGCGGCAGGTAATCGACGCGCACGTGCTCGAGGAACCGCTCGAGATCCGCCGGCACCGTGCTGTGCTCGTACTGCTCGCGCCAGGTGCCGAGCGCGATGCCGGTGTCCCCGAGCACCATGCGCTTGGAGCCGAGGATGCCACGCACGCGCAGGTCGATCTTGAACTGCTCGCGCAGCCGCTCGCTCTGCGAGGCGATCTGCTCGAGCAGCACCTCACCGACGGTGCCCGGACCGATGACGCCCACCGAGAGCGTGTGCGGGGACAGATACAGCCCGGCGTGCGCCGCCCGCAGCGCGCGGGTGGCCGAGCGCCCCTCCACCACCACCGAGATGTTGCGCTCCGAGGCACCCTGCGCGATGGCGCGCACGTTCACCCCGCTGGTGCCGAGGGCGCTGAAGACCTTCGCCGCGACGCCAGGGGTCCCGGCCATCCCGTCCCCGACGATGGCGAGGATGGCCAGGTCCGGGTCGATCTCGACACTCTGGATCTGGCCCTCGAGCAGTTCCCGCTCGAACGCGCGCCGGACCACCGCGGCAGCCCGCTCGCCCTCGATCTGCGGAATGGCGCAGCAGATCGAGTGCTCGGAGCTGCCCTGGGAGATCAGGATCACCGAGATGCCTTCCTCGCGCAGCGCGCCGAACAGCCGGTGCGCGGTGCCCGGGACGCCGATCATGCCGGCGCCCTCGAGGTTCACCAGCGCCACCTGCTCGATGCTGGCGATGCCCTTGACCGGCAGGCTCGAGCGCGGCTCGGCGCAGATCAGCGTGCCGGGCTTCTCCGGCGCGAAGGTGTTGCGGATCCAGATCGGGATCGCATCGCCCACCGCCGGCGCCATGGTCTGCGGATGGATCACCTTGGCGCCGAAGTAGGCCAGTTCCATCGCCTCGCTGTAGGAGAGCGAGTCGATCACCGTGGCGTCGGGCACCCGGCGCGGATCGGCCGAGAGCACTCCGTCGACGTCGGTCCAGATGTGGATTTCCGCCGCGTTGAGCAGTGCGCCGAAAATCGACGAAGAGAAATCGCTGCCGTTGCGCCCGAGCGTGGTCTGCACGCCGCGCCGATCGGCGGCGATGAAGCCGGTGATGACCAGCGTGCCTTTGAAGTCGGCATCGACGAGGTCCGCCAGCTGCGCGCGCGACTCCTCCCACTGCACCGCCGGGCCGAGTGAACCCCACTCGACCACGATCACCCGCCGTGCATCGATCCATTGCACCGGGCCGCGCCGCTGCGGACGGGACTCGAAGTAGCGGTGGAACAGCTTGGTCGACCAGATCTCCCCATACCCGGCGATCAGGTCGCGCACGTTGGTGGCCGCCGAGCGGGTCAGCTTGACGGTGTGCAGGATGCCTTCGAGATCGCGGCAGTCGCGGTCGAACCCGGCCATGTACAGCCGCATGGCGTCCGCCGGCAGCAGCGCCTCGGCGATCGCCGCGTGCCGGGCTCGCAGCGCTGCGATCTCCGCGCGGTAGCCCTCGTCCTGGGCCTCCGCGAGGCGCACCAGACCGAGCAGCGCATCGGTGACGCCCTTGCAGGCCGAGAGCACCACGCCCAAGCGCGGCGCCGGGGAGGCCTCGAGAATGGCCGCGACGCGCTCGAAGCACGCGGCGTCGGCGACGCTCGAGCCGCCGAATTTATGCACGACCCAGGGTGCGGAATTCGACATGGAGTTGCTGATCACCTGTGGGGAAGCGGTGCGACTCTACTGGTGCGCCAGTGCGCGCGCAATGGATACTCCGGCAGATCGCCCCCCTCGGACGGCTGCGCCGGTAGAATGCCGCCATGAACGAAAGCGATATCATCCTCGGGCAGCTCGCCACCGAGCGCATCCACGCCGCCCAGGTCGCTAACGCCTGTGTGGCAGTGTTCGGTACCGGACGCGACGCGCCGGCCGTTCCGACGGCGGCCTTCCGCGAGGCGAGCGTCGGCTATCTCGCCTGGGTACTCGCCCGCTTCGAGCAGCGTGATCAGCTGCTCAGTGAACTCATCGAGCAGCGCCGTCGCGCCGCGGGCGGGACGCTCGAGGACACCGTGCCGATCGAACTCGGCAGCCTCGCCGCCCGCGAGGGCACGAGCCGCCAGGCACTGACGCGCCTCGAGCGCGCACTCGGGGCCGATGAGCCGGAGCATGCCCGTGCGGCCTGGCAGGCGTTCGGCCAATTCTTCAACGCACTGTGGTGCACGCGGCGCGAGGCGATCGAGCGGCACCTCGCCCGCCTGCCGCGCATCGGCAGCTGGCGCACGGTCGGGGTCATCGATGCCGATTCGATTCTCGAGGAGCGCACCCGCTACGCGCAGGTCGCCGCGCACCTGCCGCCGGGCATCACTCTGCTCGGCGCGACCGCCGGCTAGGCTGACCTGCTGCGCTCAGCAGCGCCCCTGTCCCGCGCCGGCCTGCGGGTGCGGGAAGTGATCGCGCTCATCCTCGCCCTCGCGCGGCACGAGGCAGGCGAAATCCTTCTCCAGCACGACTTCCACGCTGCCCGCGGCGAGCGCCGGGGCGGCGCGCAAGGTGACCAGGTCCGTGGCGCACCAGCGCCCAGCGAGCGCCTCGGGCACCTGGAATTCAATGAGATTTCCGTTGTATCTCACTGAAATATCGTCAATTTTGTCGCTCCGCATCACCCTGTAAATCAAAGCGGTGCCGCCTGGAAACTCGGTCCGCTCCTCGACCTGACCGGTGGCGGCGAACGTGCGGATCTCCCCCTGCGTCAGGCGCACCCGCAGGGCATTGCCCTTGATTCTCAGCTTCACGCGAACACCTCGTTACGAGGCCTCTGATGACACGGCCGCCGCAGTGGCGAGGATACGCTGCGCGAGCAGCCAGTGCGGCCGGTCGATCATCTGACCCTCGAGCGCCGTCACGCCGGCGCCCGCAGCGGCTTCGAATGCCGCCACGACGCGCCGCGCCCACTCGAGCTCCTGTGCGCTCGGGGTGAACACCGCGTTGATCACCGGCACCTGCCCGGGATGGATGGCGAGCTTACCGCCGAACCCGTCCCCGCGGGCCTGCTCGGCCTCCCGGCGCAATCCGTCCGCATCCCGGAAATCGACGTACACCCCGTCGACCGCGGCGATGCCAAGCGCAGCCGCGGCGAGCAGGCAGGTCGTACGAGCCTGCTCGAACACCGGCCGCAGCGTCCCGTCTGGGTTGTGCCGCACACGCGCGCCGAGCGCCGCGGACAGATCCTCCATCCCCCAGGTGAGCCCCGCGAGGCGCCGCGCCGAGGCACGGTGTACCGCCGCCGCCTGCGGGTACGACGGCAGCGCGAGCAGCCCGGCCGGCGTCTCGGTCCCGATCACCAGCAGCGCGGTGCTGCCCACCGGCAGGCCGTTGCCGGCCTCGATCGCCTCCAGGGTGAGCGCGATGCGCTCGATGTCCGCATAGCTGTCGACCTTCGGCAGCACCAGTCCGGCCGGCCGCCCGGCGAGCACGGCGGTCGCATCCTCGTAGAGCCGGCCGCTGGCGAGCGAGTTGACGCGCACCCACAGCTCGGGCGCAGCGCTCGCGACATTCGTCTGCAGGAACTCCAGCACCTGCCCGCGCGCGAATCCGAGCCGCTCCGGGGCAACCGAGTCCTCGAGATCGACGATGAGCGCATCGGCGCCGCTGGCGAGCCCCTTGGCGAGTTTGCGTTCGCTGTCCCCCGGCACGAACAGCAGCGAGCGCAGCGGTGCGCCGCTCATGCCGGCTTCTTCAGCATCAGCGCGGCGCGGCGGCACGAGGCCACCTCCTCGTCGCGTTGGTTGTAGGCGCGGTGATCGAACATCACGATCCCGGAATCCGGCCGCGAACGGCTCTCGCGCACCGACACGACGCTGGTCACGGCCCGCAGCGTGTCCCCGATGCGCACCGGCCGCGGAAATTTCACCTCCTCCCAGCCGAGGTTGCCGATCGTGGTGCCAAAGGTGGTGTCGTACACCGACAGCCCGACCAGCAGGCCGAGCGTGAATACGCTGTTGACGATACGCTCGCCGAAGGGCGTCTCGCGGCAGTACTCGGCGTCCAGATGAATGGCCGCCGGGTTCATCGTCAGGGCGCTGAACAGCAGGTTGTCCGTCTCGGTCACCGTGCGGCGCACCTGGTGCTCAAACCGCTGCCCGACCGTGAATTGCTCGAAATAAAGTCCCATCGTGCCGCTCTCTTGGCTCTCAGGCGATGGGTCATTATCGCACCGGCCGCGCCGCGCTCATAACCGAGCGGGCCGCCCGCCAAACCAAGCGGTATTTAGGGCCCCGGCGGTGAGCGCCTATAGTCGCTTGCATGTATCGCTACGACCAGATCGACCGCGACCTGCTGCGCCAGCGCACCGAGCAGTTTCGCGATCAGACGCGCCGCTACCTCGCCGGGGAGCTCCCAGAGGACGATTTCCGCCAGCTGCGCCTGCGCAACGGCCTGTACCAGCAGCGCCACGCGCCGATGCTGCGCATCTCGGTACCGTACGGACTGCTCGGTGCGGCGCAGCTGCGCGCCATGGCGCAGGTGGTGCGCACGTACGACAAGGGTTACGGTCATTTCACGACCCGGCAGAACATCCAGCTGAACTGGCCGCGGCTCGAGCAGGTTCCGGATCTGCTCACCGATCTCGCCGAGGTGCAACTGCACAGCATCCAGGCCTGCGGCAACGACACGCGCAACATCACCTGCGATTATCTCGCCGGTGTCGCCGACGACGAGCAGCTCGACCCGCGCCCCTACTGCGAGCTGCTGCGCCAGTTCGTGGCGCTGCACCCGGAGTTCTACTGGCTGCCGCGCAAGTTCAAGTTCGGCTTCAGCGGCGCGACGAACGACCGCGCCGCCACCCGCACCAATGATGCGGCCGTGCACGTGCTGCGGCGCGACGGTGCGATCGGCTACCGCTTCTTCGTCGGCGGCGGCCTCGGCCGCCTGCCGCTGCTCGGGCAGGAGATGAACGGCTTCGTGCCCGAATCGGACCTGCTGATGTATGCCTGCGCCATCCTGCGCACGTTCAACCGCTTCGGCCGGCGCGACAACATCCACAAGGCACGCATCAAGATCGTCCTGCGCGAGTGGGGCATCGAGCGCTTCCGCACGGCCATCGAGACCGAATACGCCAAGATCCGCGAGAGCGACGAGGGCGAGCAGCTGCGGCTGTGGCCCGAGGACATCGAGCGGATGCGCACGCACTTCAGCGCCCCGCCCTACCGGCCGGCCCACGAGGCGCGCGCGGACCTCGCCGCGCCGGCGGCGCTCGAGGGGGGCTTTGCCGCCTGGCTGAAGCGCAACGTGCGCGCACACAAGATGCCCGGCTACCGGGTGGTGTTCGTCTCGTTGAAGGCGCCCGGCCAGGCGCCCGGGGACTGCACGGCCGAGCAGTTCGAGGCGCTCGCCGAACTCGCCGAGACCTACAGTTTCGGCGAGCTGCGCGCCACCTACGATCAGAACCTCGTCCTGCCGGACGTGGCCGAACGCGACCTGCATGCGCTGTGGACACGGCTCGAGGCGGCACGGCTCGCCACGCCCAACATCGGGCTCACCACCGACATCATCGCCTGCCCGGGCCTGGATTTCTGTGGCCTGGCGAATGCCGGCACGATCGGTGTGACGCAGGAGATCTACCAGCGCTTCGACTCGCTCGAGGCGCAGTACGAGATCGGCCCGATCCGCATCACCATGAGCGGCTGCATGAACGGCTGCGGCCATCACAGCGTCGGACACATCGGCATACTCGGCGTCGATAAACACGGCGAGGAGTGGTATCAGGTCACCCTCGGCGGCAGCCCAGGCAACGACGCCGCGATCGGCGAGCGCGTCGGACGCGCCCTCGCGCGCAGTGAAATCGCCGATGGGGTCGCGCGGCTCATTCATACGTATCTGGAGCTGCGCAGCGACGAGGAGGAAACCTTCCTCGAATGCTACCGGCGCCTCGGGCTCGCGCCCTTCAAGGCGCGGCTGTACGGGGCCGACGCCGAAGCCGAAGCCGACTCAGAGGCGGCAGCGGCATGAGCCGCATCCTGCGACATCGCGCCATCGTCGAAGACGACTGGACGCTGGCGGTGGACACGGCCGCGGCACCCTCGGCGTGCGACCGCTGGATCGTGCCCCTCGCGCGCTGGCGCGCCGAGCGCGACACGCTGCGCGCCGGCGCGCTCGGGGTGCTGCTGCCGAACACCGAGGACGTCGAGGCGCTCTACCCGCAGATCGCCGCGAGCCCGCTGATCGCGCTGCACTTCCCGACCTTCGCCGACGGCCGCGCACTCACTCAGGCGGTGCTGCTGCGCAATCGGCTCGGCTACCGCGGCGAACTGCGTGCCGTGGGCGACGTGGTGCGCGATCTGGTGTTCTGGCTGGGACGCTGCGGCTTCGATGCCATCGTTCCGCGGCCCGATCAGGATCTCGCAGCCTGCCGTGAGGCGCTCGATGAGATCCGCCTCGCCTACCAGCCGGCCGCCGACGGTCACACGGCGGTCTGGGCGCGCCGCCGCACGGGCGCCGCGGCCCCGCCACACTCAGACGCGCGCTGATGCGGCGTTGACGGCGGCCCAGTGTGCGGCGCGCCGCGCCGTCAGTGCGCCGGCGGGCAGACGCCAACTCCAGTTCGCCGCGCTCTGCGTCCCCGGGGTGTTCAGGCGCGCCTCGCTGCCGAGCCCGAGCAGATCCTGCGCCGGGATGACGGCGAGTTCTCCGACCGTCGCGAGCGCGGCGCGCACCATGCCTTCGGGCATCGATTCCGGGGTCACCCCCAGCGTTCGATCCACGTAACCGCGAGTGTGCTCATCGAGGCTGCGATACCACCCGAGCGTGGTGTCGTTGTCGTGCGTTCCGGTGTACACGACGCTGTCGGTGTCGATGCGTGCCGGCAGATGAGGATTGTCGGGCGAACCGTCGAACCCGAACTGCAGCACGCGCATGCCGGGCAGCGCGAACCTCTGA
>JAJZSQ010000077.1 GCA_021849615.1 Pseudomonadota bacterium | reverse complement strand
AGCGCGTTCGTGCAGCTGCCGCCGAATTCCCCGGGCGGGCGGCTGCTCGGGCTCGGCAATGGCCTGCGCCCGGAGCACTCCGTCCAATACAGCTTCGGGCTGGTCTGGCACCCCACCCCGACCGTGATGGGGACACTCGATGTGTATCGGATCACCATCACCCATCGGATCGTCGCCACCGGCAACCTGTATGGCACGCTGAACGGCGTCGCCCAGCCCTCCGCGACTGCGATCAATGCGGCCATTGCCGCCAACGGCAATCAGCTCGATCCGACCGTGCTCGCCACCGGCAGCACCGGGGTCACGCTGTTCGCCAATGGCATCGACACGCGCACCCAGGGAGCGGATCTGCGCCTCGACGTGCCGAGGCGCTACGCCTTCGGACGGATCGACTGGTCGATCGGTGCGAATCTCAATCAGACCGTGATCACCCGGATGCCGGGCACGCCGGGAGAGCTGGCAGGGCAGACGCTGTATGACGCGACTGCCGTGTCGGATCTGACCACCGCGAGTCCGAGGTACGTGGTCAACCTCGGGGCGCGCTGGCAGTTTCGCAAGCTCAGCATCGATGTCACCGAGCAGATCTACGGGCCGAGCGCGGAGTGGGAAAGTGACGGGGGCGACAACCCGGCGAACGTCCCGCAGTACTTCAAGACGACGATCGCCACGACGGCGCTGACGAATCTCAGTATCGGGTATCGCCTGATGCGCCGGCTGACGTTGCGGGTCGGTGCGATCAATCTCTTCGATCGCTATCCGAGCCGGTACAACCGCACGCTGCTGGCGCACTATGACGCGTTCCGATACGGCGACACGCTCGGGGTGTTTCAGTACCCGATGTTCTCGCCGTTCGGGATCAACGGTGGCTATTACTATGTGCGCGCCACGGTCGGCTTTTGACCGGTGCGCTCGATGAAGTGCCGCGCGACGTCAGGCGCGGTGCGCGGATTGCTCATCGCGCATCGTCCCTGCACCAGCTCAGTGCTGACCTCGTGGTGGGATGCGTGGCAGGACGTCAGGTGGTCCTCAGACGTGATGATCCGCCCATTGACTTGCCCCGCGGACGGGGAGTCGATGCTCGTAGAGGTTCAGGCAGGATGCGCCCCCTTGAGCGCCATCTGACAGCGCCGCGGGTGGATGCGTTCAGCTCGCCGTGCCGGTCCGCCTTGCCCGTGATCGACCGTAGAGTCCAAGGCCGAGCGTCATCAGACCGATGCACGCGAGGGCCAGCGAGCCCGGCTCGGGCACCGATTGCATCGCGCATGAGGAGCCGTTGCCGACGAGCGGGCAGGCCGTGAACCCGTGAAAGACCCCGGAGGCATCGCTGTAGAAGCCGGCGATCTCGCCCTGATTGTTGATTCCGGTGATCTGGGTGGTCTCGACGCCATTCGAGAACTGCATGGCCGGATTATCCAGGAACGTGTACGCGCCGGTACCGAGGTTCAGCAGGAACCCATGCTGACTCGAAGTGGAATCACCATAGTAGCCGACGGCAATGTTCGCATCGTTGACGCCGAGGATCTGCGAGAAGACGAATGTCGCTCCAGGCTCTCCCGGGACGGGGGGAATCGTGGGATCCGCGACCGCACTGCCGGTAATCGCACCGCCGCTCGCCAGCGCCAGGTTGGCCGTAAAGCCGTGATCCTGTCCGTCGGTGCCGGTGTAGTAACCCACTACCAAGCCGTTGTTGTTGACGCCTTGAGCATTGACGATGTCGGGGCCGGATGGCGCATGGATGGTGATCAGGCCGTTGCCGGCGGCATTCTGGATGAAAAAGCCGGGGGTCAGGTTTTGATAGCCATATTGCCCGACGATGTTTCCATGATCGTTGATGCCGAACGCGCTCGGTGCAAATCCCCCGGGTATGGAAATCGTCTGCGCCGCGCCTGCGCTGGGCAGGAAGAACGCGGTCCCGTTTCCCGGATCGACTCCCACCACATCGCCGGCGCTATTGAGTCCCAGTGCCATGGCGGAGGAATCGAGATTCAGCGCCGTTGCCGTTCCATCCGGATTGCGGATGGAATTCACGAGATTCACGCCATCGGCGGTACCGAACCCGACCACCGCACCGTTGTTGGCGATGCCATTGAGGGTGGTTCCAGCCCCCGCAATCGCTCCGCTGCCCGGAAGGTCGAAGTTCGTGAATGCGTATCCATCTGCGATGAGCGGGCCGGCGAAGCAGGGTGTCGACGCGAGGACGCCTGCACCGAGAATCGCAGCACCAATGAGCACGCGCGGCGTGCAAGACGCTCTCTTGAACATCCCAGGCTTCATGTCGTTGAACCTTGCGCAGCACGGTGGAGAGCCTGACCTAAGCAATAAGGATGCCAACGAGCATAGATTTGGTCATTCAAGGACTTGCAATCATTCGAGGTCAGCGTCTGTAAAGAAATCTGACATCGAATCCGGCCGCCACAGCGCCACCTGGCTCGCTCGGTCACTCATGCCCTTGGCGACGGCGAAGTGCCAGGGCATGTCGCAGCGCACGCAGAGGTGCGGAGCGCTGGCAATGGAAAGCTAGAGGTTTATGAGTTCAAGAAAAAGAGTACTCAGAGTGATCTAAGCTCGCGTTTTTTGAACCGGCGAGTCTTGGCAAAGGTTCGAGAAGGCGATATTTTGAGCACCATGAGTGATCAAAAATCTGGAAAAATAAACCGTCTGCTCGCTGAACTCAGTGATACGCGCTTGATCTCCAGTCGCTGGCTGAGGGTGCACGGCTATTCCAATAGCCTCGTCGCGCGCTATGTGGGCAGCGGCTGGCTCGTGTCGCCGTCTCGTGGCGTGTACATGCGCCAGGGCGGGCGCCTGCAGTGGAGTGGGGTGGTGCGCAGCCTGCAGACCGGGGAGGGGGTGCCGCTCCATGTGGGGGGACGCTTCGCGCTGATCTTGCAGGGACACGAGCATTTCCTGCGCTTAGGCGACCCCGGGACCATCACGCTCTACGGGCCGAAGCGCCCGCCGGGCTGGGTGAGCAAGTTACCGTTGCAGGAGCGCTTTGCGTTCCTGGGCAAGGGGCCATTCGATCTGCCTATCGTGCCGTTCACGGCCGAGGTATTTGAGTCCGAGTTATCTGGGCACGGGCTGACGCGGCATTCAGCCGGCCCCGGCACCGATGCGCTGGTGTGTTCGACCCCGGAGCGGGCCATGTTGGAACTGTGCGATGGCGTGTCGGACGCCGCGCGGGTCTATGAGGCCGACGCGCTGATGCAGGCCATGACCACATTGCGCCCGCGGCGCGTCGGCCTGCTGCTGCGCCACTGCCGCAGCATCAAGGCGAAGCGGCTGTTCCTGGCGCTTGCCGATCGCCATCGGCATGCGTGGCTGACGCATGTTCCGCTCGAGGGCGTCGATCTGGGCCGGGGTAAGCGCGCGCTGGTTCATGGCGGTCGCCTGCATCCGACCTACCAGATCACCTTGCCAGGAGACCTCGATGAGCACTTGGCTTGATCGTTGGGATCGACGCTACGTCGACCGGGTGCGGCTGCTGGTCGAGATCCTGCCGGTGCTCGCCTCGGAGCCATGCTTCGCGCTCAAGGGCGGCACGGCCATCAATCTGTTCGAGCACGATCTGCCGCGTCTGTCCGTGGACATCGATTTGGCGTGGCTGCCGGTGCACGAATATGCCGAGGATGCGAGGCTGATTGCTGAATCCCTTGGGCGATTGGCAGATGTGTTGAGCGCCCGTCCGATGCAACTGAGGGTCCAGACCTCGGCAGGCGAGGGCGCAGGAGCGGTCACTCGGCTGGTCGCCAGCCGCGGCCGCGCGCGTGCAGATCGAGACGACGCCGGCGATGCGCGGCGCCGTGCATCCGGTGCGTCGCATGATCGTGCGCCCCAAGGTAGAGGAGGCATTCGGCTTCGCCGAGGTACAGGTGCTGGACTTCGCAGACCTGTATGCCGGCAAACTCGCGGCGGCGTTGTCGCGGCAGCATCCGCGTGATCTCTTTGATGTGGGTCTGCTGCTGCAGGACGAGCGGGCGGACGAAGCACTCTGGCGCACATTTCTTGTGTACCTGACGTGCAGCCCCAAACCCGCCTGGGAGATGTTGGTGCCCCGGGTGCCAGCGGATTTCGAGGCCACCTTCGAGGCACATTGAAGCGAGCACGGACGTTCGCGACCCCGTCGGTTTAACAGGCTGTTGAAATTCTATTTTCCCAAGGTCGATTCGATCAAAACTTGAGCAATCACGGACCATGAATCAGATAGTTACGACGTACTCAGTGAGAAATTGCACCTCGCAAAATAGTTTTTCACCAGCCTGTTAAGTCATTTGCGCAGCGTCCTGACATGACGTCGGTGATGACGTCGTGTCAGGACGCGTAGCAGGGCGTCCGACGGCTGTTGGAAGTTGTGTCCCGCCCGTTGACTTTTTGCGCTGAAAGGCAGTCAATGCGCGCATGGCCGAGCCGACAACCCGCGAGCGAGCCTACCGCCTGCGCTGCTACCCGAGCGCACGGCAGCGGCGTGTGCTCGGCCGACTCTTCGGCGCCTCGCGCTTCGTGTGGAACTGGGCCTTGGCACGACGCACGAGTGCCTATCAAGCCGATCAGACGCGCCTGAACTGGGTATCTCTGTCGAGAGAGTTCACGGCATTGCGTCAGGCGCCGGAGACGCACTGGCTCAGTGAGCTTCCTCGAGAGCCGTTCAATCAGGTGCTGCGCGATCAGGAGCGGGCGTTCCAGAACTTCTTTGCCCTCCGGGCCCGCTATCCGCGGTATCGGCGCCGAGGGGGAGCTGAGCGCGTGCGCTTCACCCTCGATCAGCGCCGGGCGCAGGTCGAGCGGGAAGCCACCCCCCGGTGGGCCTTTGTGGATCTGCCGGGCTTGGGACGCGTGAAGCTGCGCCGCACCGAGGGCTTACAGGGCCGGCTGCGCTCCGTGACGGTCTGCCGGGATGGGGCTGGCCGGTACTTCGCCTCGATCTGTGCCGATCAGGCGCCTGAAGTCGCATGGCCTCAGCCTCGTACCGAGGTGATCGGGATTGACCTCGGGCTGCGGGATCTGGCGGTGGTGAGCGATGGGACGGCGGTGCGCACCCTGCGCGCACCGAAGGCGTTGCAGCTGAAGCTCACCCGGCTGCGCCGCTACCAGCGGCGCCAGAGCCGCCAAGTGGCCGCGCAGATGCGCGCCCAGGGACTCGATCCGAGGAAGCCCTGTCCGAAGGGGGTACGGCTGGAGATGTCCCGCAGGCGAGCCCGGACCCGCGCGCGCATCGCGCGGCTGCACAGGCGGATCGGAGATCTGAGGCGGGATGCGCTGCATCGGGTGAGTACGGCCCTGGTCGCCGAGGCCAAGATCCTGGTGCTCGAAGATCTGAACGTGAAGGCCCTGGCACGGGGCGGACACCGCAGAGGCTTTCGCAGAGCAATGGGTGATGTGGCCCTCGGGGAGCTGCGTCGGCAGATCCGCTACAAGGCCGAGTGGGCCGGACGGCAGGTGATCGAGATCGATCGATTCTTTCCGAGCAGCAAGCGCTGCTTCGAGTGCGGAACGGTGCGTGCCACACTGGGCTGCGCAAAACGCTGGGCGTGTCCTGCCTGTGGGGTCTCCCATGACCGCGATGAGAACGCGGCGAAGAACATCCGAGCCGAGGGGTTGCGGCAACTCGCTGCAGCCTGCTCGGTTCCTACCGGCAAGGGGCCGGGAAGTGACGCACGGGGAGTGGCCTGCGCGGCGGAGCGCACACGGCGGGTGACCGTCGAGTGCGCTCAGCGCCGCCCCACGCAGAACCGTGAACTCGCCCAACGGCCCGCAAGGGCCAAGAGCGCTCGAGGGCTGTCAGGAACAGCCCGATGAGCGGTCAGGGCGGAACTCTGATTAAGGGCATGACGACCGAGCCCATGGAGGTCGGGGCCCTGCTGGAGAGTCACGAGCGTTTGGTGTCGCGCGTGGCATCGTGGCTGGATGAGCCGTCGTGCGCGTTCCTGCGGTCCGTGCAGAGCGAGCAGCCAGACTTTGGCCTGATCGGGCTTGCGCATGCGGCGCGGTTGCCGGGCGTGCGGCGCAAGCTGCACAACCTTGCGCAGCGCACGGCAGGCAAGCGTGCGGCGGACCGACAGGCGCTTGAAGTAACGCTGGCGCGGATCGCGGGTACCGGATGACGAGAGAGATCGGCGCGCCGGACTGATCGGCTCGCGCTGGCGATCGGCGATGCGGACATTGGCCTCCAGCTCACGGGCATCGTCTTGCTGGCGCCGCCCTCGGGACGTGCCCGGTAGAACCCCGCCGCGGGTGCATACGTATGCAGTCTTCGGGGCCGAGATTCATCACACTTTTCAGGGTGATCCGGGCATACTCGGCGCACACGTTGGGGTCGGTTCCGCTCGTGCGCCTGGGGGTGGGGCGGGCCGCGGTTGCGCCGCGGACGGGATGCCCGGAACGTGCATCTTCGGTGGGGATCTTTTGGGGGATCATTGATGAATAAGGGCAATACCGGCCTCGTCGTCGCGCTCACCTTCGTGGCGACCCTCGGCGGACTGCTGTTCGGCTACGACACGGCCGTCATTTCCGGCGCCGTCAGCGCCATCGATCATTACTTCATCGACCCGCAGCACCTCTCGCAGACCGCCGCGAGCAGCCTGTCGGGATGGACCATCTCCAGTGCCTTGCTCGGCTGCGTGATCGGCTCGGCAGTCGCCGGCTGGTTCTCCAGCCGTTTCGGCCGCAAGGGCGGCCTGATGGTGGCGGCACTGATGTTCCTCATCGGCTCGGTGGGCTCAGCCGTGCCGGAGTTCGGCCTCGGCACCATCGGCGCGATGGGCCCGGCGGCGCTCACGCCGTTCATCATCTACCGCATCCTCGGCGGCATGGGTGTGGGCATCGCCTCGATGATCTCTCCGCTCTACATCGCGGAGATCGCCCCGAGCGAGATCCGCGGCCGGCTGGTGTCCTTCAACCAGCTCGCCATCGTCATCGGTATCCTGCTGGTGTACTTCGTCAACTGGTACATCCAGTCCCTCGGCACGCCGCAGTGGTACTACGACACCGCGTGGCGGCTGATGTTCGCCTCAGAAGCCATCCCGGCGCTGCTGTTCCTCGGCCTGCTCGCCTTCGTGCCCGACACGCCGCGCTGGTTCGTGATGCGCGGGCGAACCGAGGAGGCGCTCACGCAGCTGACTCGCGTCAACGGCGCGGAGCGCGCCGCTGCGATTCTCGAGGACATCAAGCGCTCGCTGCACGTGCGCAGCGAGAGCCTGCTCGCCTTCGGCACCCCGGTGCTGCTGATCGGCATCGTGCTGTCGGTGTTCCAGCAGTTCGTCGGCATCAACGCGGTGCTGTACTACGCGCCGCTGATGTTTAAGAACATGGGCGCTTCGACCGACTCGGCCTTCATGCAGACGGTCGTGGTGGGTGCGGCGAACGTCGTGTTCACTTTCGTGGCGATCGCCACGGTCGATCGGCTCGGCCGCAAGCCGCTCCTGGTGATCGGCTCGATCGCTATGGGCGCCTCGATGTTCCTGCTCGGCGGGCTGTTCGATGCGCGCGCCGTCGGCATGTGGGCGCTGGTGGCGGTGGTGGCCTACATCGCCGGCTTCGCGCTCTCCTGGGGCCCGGTGGTCTGGGTGCTGCTCTCTGAGATGTTCCCCAATTCCATCAAGAGCAAGGCCATGGCGATCGCGGTCGCCGCGCAGTGGATCGCGAACCTGTTCGTGTCCTGGTCCTTCAAGGTGCTCGACGGCAACCCTTGGCTGAATCACCACTTCCACCACGGCTTCGCCTACTGGATCTATGGCGCGATGAGCGTGCTGTCGGCGATTTTCGTAGTGCGCTTCGTGCCCGAGACCAAGGGCCGTACGCTCGAGTCGATTCAGGAGCTGTGGCAGCACCACCGCCGCGATGCGGCGGCCGTGGCCGCGCGGCAGTAAGACATCCCCCGGGGCGCCGTGCGGCACGGCGCCCCGGGGAGATTTCTCAGCGGCGCAGGTTCTGCCGCCGGCGGCGCACGTCGATGCGCTCGACGCCGATATTGATCACCTTGAGCATGGTGTCGAAGGCGGCCTGCGCATCGGCGCGCTCGATGGCCTCGACCACCGCCGCATGCGCGTTCACCGTGGTGTCGTGATCGCTCGGATCATCGATCGGCGAGCTGTGCATGAACGAGGCGACGAGCGCCGTCTCGATGACCCCGGCGACCGAGCGCATCATGGGGTTGCCGGTGGCATCCCCGATCACGAGGTGAAAATCCAGATCCGCCTCGGCGAAGCTCTGGCGTGAGTGGCCGGCGCGGCTCATTTCCCGGATGCACTCATTCAGGCGCGCCAGGTGCGCGCTCGAGCGCCGCTCGGCGGCGAGCGCTGCGGCGGCCGGCTCGATGGCGCGGCGCACCTCGACCAGGCAGTGCATGAACCCGTCGTCGAACCCCAATCGCACCCGCCAGGCGAGCACGTCGGCATCGAAGTAGTTCCAGTACACCCGCTCGCGCACTCGCGTGCCGACCCGGGTCTTGGAGACCACGAACCCCTTGGCCGCGAGCGTCTTCATGACCTCGCGGATCACGGTGCGCGAGACCTGGAAGCGCTCGATCAGCTGCGGCTCGGGCGGCATGTTCCCCCCCGGCGGGTACTGCCCCTGCAGCAGCTCCATGCCGAGCGTCGCGGCGATCTGGTCGTGGCTGGACTTGGCCCGCTCCAGAGCGAGGCGGCTCAGCCGCGGCAGCGGGTGTGATTGCGGCATGAACGCAGGCCGGACGGGCGAGGCAGGGTGCTCATGGGGATGCGTGACCCCCCGTCACGCCATAGAGAGCAGGCGAGGACCGTATAATACGGGCTTCCCGAGAGTGCGGACAAGCAAGGGGGCGAGCATGAGCGAGCAGGTCAAGATCGAGCGCCGCGGCGCGGTGTGCGAGCTGCAGCTGAACCGCCCGGAGAAGCGCAATGCGCTCACCTTGGAGATGTACCGCGCGCTCGCCGCGGCGCTCGAGACGGCCGAGCGCGACCCTGAGGTCCGCGCCGTGCTGCTCTTCGGCGCAGGCGCCTCGTTCACCGCCGGGAACGATCTGAAGGACTTCCTGGCCGGACCCTCGTTCGACGATCCGAGCCACCCCACGGTGCGCTTCGTGCGCGCGCTGCCGACCTTCGCCAAGCCGCTCGTCTGCGCGGTGCACGGTCCGACTGCCGGCATCGGCGTGACGCTGCTCCTGCACTGCGATCTGGTGCTCGCCGCCGAGCGCAGCACGCGCCTGATGCTGCCGTTCGTCGAGCTCGGGCTGGTGCCCGAGGCGGCCAGCTCGCTGCTGCTGCCGCGGCTGCTCGGTCCGCAGCGGGCCGCCGAGCTGGTACTGCTCGGTGAGCCGCTGGATGCGTCCACGGCGCATGCCTACGGACTGGTCAATCGCGTGGTGGACGACGAGGGGCTGCTCGAAGAAGCGCGCACGGTCGCCGATGCGCTGGCGGCGAAGCCGCCGGAGGCGATGCGCCGCGCCAAACGGCTGCTGCGGCTCGATCCTCACGGCGAGATCAGCCAGCGCATGGATGCAGAGGTCGCGGAGTTTACCGCCTGCCTCGCCGGTGCGGAATTCAAGACCGCGGCCCAGGCCTTTTTCGACAAGCGACGCTGAGCCGCATCCGGCGCGGCGCTGCCGAGGACGTCAATCGCGAGAGCGCAGGGCGCGGCATTTGACCGGGGGCGGGTCCGCCGATAGGCTGGAACTTCTCCACCACCTCGGGGGTGACGCGTGAACTCAACCGTGCACGAGGGACGCTGCTTCTGCGGCCGAGTCCAGTTCCAGGTGAGCGGCGAGCCGGTGGCCATGGGCTACTGTCACTGCGACTCCTGCCGCCAGTGGTCGGCCGGCCCGCTCAACGCGTTCTCCCTGTGGAAGCCCGAGGCGCTGCGGATCACGCAGGGAGCCGACTCGATCGGCAGCTATCACAAGACCCCCAACAGCTACCGCAAGTGGTGCACGCACTGCGGCGGGCACCTGTTCACGGAGCACCCGGGGTTCGGACTCACCGATGTGTACGCGGCGCTCCTGCCGACGCTGGCCTTTCGGCCCGCGGTGCATGTGCATTACCAGGAGGCGGTGCTGCGCATCCACGACGGACAGCCAAAGATGCGCGATCTGCCCGGCGAGATGGGCGGGTCGGGCGAGGCGCTTGCCGAGTAGGGGCAGGCGGTCCCGCGCGCAGCCGAAGAGGGGAGGCGTCCTCGCTCGCCAGCTCAGCCGAAGATCCAGGCTACGGTGGCCAGTCCCGCCGCGGTCATCACCAGGGACGCGATGACGTGCGTGCCGATCTCGGTGAGCGCCCAGGCGGTCCGTCCGGCCTGAAGACTGCCCACCACCTCGGCCGAGAACGTCGAGAAGGTGGTCAGGCCGCCGCAGAAGCCGGTGATGATGGCGAGGCGCCACTCGGAGGAGACGGCCGGGTAGCGCGCAAAGAAGCCGATGGCGCAGCCGATGACGTAGGCGCCTAGGATGTTCGCCGCCAGCGTCCCGGGCGGGAGCGAGGGGAACAGGCTGTTGAGCTTATTGCCGAGCCACCAGCGCAAAATCGCTCCGAGCGCCGCGCCGATCCCGATCGCCACTATCGATTTGCCCATGCCGAAACCCGCCTCCGTGGCGGCGCCGCTGGGCGCCGCAGCTGTCTGTCGAGAGCGAGTATGTTCCGGGCTTTTGCACCGTACTGGCAAGCCCCTGTCCCAGGGCCCTGCGGGCGCCTGCGGGCCACAGCAAACGCTCAGCGGCGCCGCGCGGCATGCGACCTCATGGGTCCTCTGAAGCTTACGGTCGCAGGTAGTAGCTTGCCTTGATGTAGTAGGTGCGCTGCTGCGGCAAGAGCGGCGCCTCGCCGCTTTCCTGATAGCCCTCGGAGCTGCCGGCGTAGAACACCGTCCACGGGTTCACCTGATAGCCGATGAGCCACTGCGTGGCGAGACTGCGGGTGCGGATCGGGGTGCCCACCGGATAGAGCGCGACGTGATTGTGCACGTCCTGCGCCTGAGCAATGGTGTCGATGAACAGCCGTGTCGTGAAATACCACGCCACGCGCACGTCGTACAGGTTGGCCGTGTAGAGCGGCGCGCCGGCGACGCTGAGGCGCTGATAGTCATCGACGAGATTGATCTTCAGGTGCCGCCCCGGGGTCACTGCGAGCGTGGTATCCACCGAGAGCAGCGCGCCCTTGCGAACCCCGACGTAATCGACGCCGTCGCCGTCCACTACGTCGACCTCGGCGTTGAGCCAGTCCGTCGGCTGGGCCGTGGCGTCGACTTCGAACTGGTTCAGTGCGAACGTCCGTCCGGCGTAGGTCTGATCCTCGCGCGTCGCGTAGAGGATGATGTGCGTCTGCGCCTGGGCGTGCACGAACGCGTACAGCTTGATCTTGCGATCGAGCGCGCCCGGCCCCACGAGCGCATCCGTCCAGTTCGACACGATGCCGAAACCGCTGTTCTGCCACCAGTCGCGGTCCGGCGCGTAGAAGTCGTACTCGCCGGTGACGGCGAGCTGGTTGTAGCCGACCTGTGGCAGGTAACCGAGGTCGGCGCGGAAGTTCGAGCCCAGATGCACCGCATTGACGTCGAAGTTGTAGTTGTGTCGGTTGCGTGCGAAATCGAGCAGCCAGGCCCCGCCGCCGATGCGCCCGGGTCGGATCCCGAAGGCGCGCGCCACGGCCGAGGGGTAGGTCGTCTGCGAGGCCCCGAGAAGCGCCGTGAGGGTGTCGCTCGGGTCGATCTGCCAGAGCCCATCGGAGGCGTACATGGCGCTCTGGTACCCGCTGCCGGAGCGGTCGGTGGCGATCAGGCCGAACGCCGAGGCGCCCACGTCGCGCCGGTAGCGCACCAGGGCATCATGCGTGGCGAACCCGAAACTATTCACCGCGGAAGACTCGGGGCCGGGCATCAGGATGTTGGTGGCCGAGTCGTTCGCGACCAGGGCGCCGAGCGCGTTCGGTCCGACCTGGCCGACGAGCTTGCTCGCCCAACGCGGATCGACGATCTGCAGCGTGTCGACCAGCGCTCCCGACGGGGAGAACGAATCGGAGCTCAGGCGGAAGTTCGGCGTGTTGAACACCTGCGTGCCCTGCTCGAAGAACGGGCGGTTCTCGGCGTAGTTCAGGGCGAACTGCCGATTGACCGAGAGCTGCAGTACATCGGGCGCGACCTGGGAGAAGTTCGGATTGAGGGTGGCGGACCACTCAAGATCCGGGCGGATCACCCAGCGTGCATCGAGACTCGCCTTGAGTTTCGGGGCGCCGGCGGCGAGCGGCCCGTTCGGGGTGCGCGGCCGGTCGGTGCGGATCAGGGTGAGCGCCGGGATCAGCTGCACGTTGGCCGAGCGGGCCTGGATGGGCGTGGCGGTGCGCACCACCTGCAGCGAGCACAGGGTGCAGTTGCTGTTGTAGTCGACGGGGCGGCTGAGCAGCTGGTGACGGAGGCTCCGCGGCCAGTTGCGAAAGAACATCACACCCCAGTGCTGCGGGCGCGGGCTGTGCGGGAACTTGATGGCCGCGAACGGGATGCGCATGACCACGCGATAACCGTGCGGCGTGCGCTGCGCGTGGCACTGCCAGACGGCATTCCAGGAGGAGTACTCATTGTTCTGCAGCCGGAAGGCGTCCGACTCGACGCCGCCGGCGGTGCAGAACAGCTCGTAGGCCCACTGAGTGTCGTTGAACGGGCTGAGGAAGACCCCGACGAAGTCCTCCGCATCGCTCGAGATGTCGTCGTGCTCGCGGTAGCGCACCCGGATCTGCTTCGGATGCGGATCCTGAGCCCGGAAGCGCAGCCACAGCGCGCGCGAGGTGTAGCCGACCGCGACAGCGGTGGCGACCGGCGCCGGCGCGTCGTGCGCGGGGTTGATCTCATAGCCGATCGAGAAGTGCGCCGCGTGGGCCCAGGCGGTCGGTCCGGGCCGGCCGTTGCGGCCGAGCCAGGGGGTCAGATCCGGAATGACCGGCGCGTGCGCGCCGGGGCCCGGTGCGGCCCGGGCGGGGACGGTAAATGAGGCCAGCAGCGCCAGCAGCGCGGCGCAAGCCTGTGAGAGCGTGCGGTTCAAGATATCCCCCAGAGCGTTCGGCGCGGGTGATAACACGCGCCGGGCGCCGAGGTTGCCGTCGCTGCGGCGAGCCGACGGTTCCGAGCGATGACGCGCTCGGAGGGGCGGGTATGGCGGCCTCAGCGAATGAAGGCCACCTTGGGCACCGGACAGATCTTCACGCGCGGTGGATCGAGGTTGTGGCCGTCGGTGAGCCAGCATTGATTGAACGCCGAGCAGTAGCAGATCCGGAACGTCGGGGTGTCCGACCCGGACTCGAGGATTGCCCTGAAGGCCTTCCAAGGGCCCAGGTCCG
>JAJZSQ010000007.1 GCA_021849615.1 Pseudomonadota bacterium | reverse complement strand
AGTAAATCAAGGCGCCGACGTTTACCCGCATTTGGATTCGCCGCAATTAAGGCAGGTCATGCAACCGTCCATCATGACGACGGCCGCGGTGCTGCACTTCGCGCACAGCTGCGCACCTTCCGGGAAGTCGGACTTGGCAAATGCGTCCGTCTGCCGGGTCCGTGCCTCATATTCGGCGCGCTTCTCATCCACCAGCTTCTGCTGATGTTCATCGAGTTGCGGCTTGCGCAGCAGACCAATCGTCTGCAGGTGCCGCTCGATGACGTAGCCGAGCTCGGCGATGATTGAGGGCATGAACTTTCCGCCCGCCTGCCAATAACCACCGCGCGGATCGAATACCGCCTTGAGCTCATCAACGAGGAAGGTGACGTCGCCACCCTTGCGGAAGACCGCCGAGATGATGCGCGTGAGGGCGACGATCCATTGGAAGTGGTCGAGATTCTTCGAGTTGATGAAGATCTCAAACGGACGTCGCTGCTCGTACTCCGTGTCTTCATTGAGCACGATGTCGTTTATGGTCACGTACATGGCGTGATCGGAGATCGGCGTCTTGATCTTGTACGTCGAGCCGATCAGCACTTCCGGACGCTCGAGCTTCTCGTGCATCCGGATGACCTGTGCCATGTGCCCGTGCTTGTCGCGGACCGTGGTCGTAGTGGGTAGCGGCGGCAGGGATGCGGCCGGCACCGGCTCCGGGTTCGCGGCCTGTGCCACTGCAGCCTTCTCGGTCTGCGCCTCGTCAGGCTTTTGTACTTGGTACTTGACGATTTTGCGCTCGATTTTGATGGTCATGTTCGTGGTCCGAAATGCGCGGGGTCCCTCGGCTCAATACTTGCCGAAATACCCTTCCTTGAGACTGTCGAAGAGGTTTGCCGCCGAGTGCATCTCGCCCTCGTACTCGATCTCCTCATCGCCACGCGCCTCGACGACCGTGCCGTCCTCGAGGGTGAATTTGTACACCGTGTTCTTCAGGTCCTGCTCCTTCACCAGCACGCCCTGAAATGCCTCCGGATTGAAGCGGAACGTCGTGCAGCCCTTGAGCCCCTGTTCGTGGGCATACAGGTAGATGTCCTTGAACTTCTCGTACGGGAAGTCGGTCGGCACGTTCGCCGTCTTCGAGATCGAGGAGTCGACCCAGCGCTGCGCCGCGGCCTGGACATCGACATGCTGTTTCGGCGTGACGTCCTCGGAAGCGATGAAGTAATCCGGCAACTTCTCAGCATCCGTGCTCGCCCCGGGCGTTGCGTTGGGATTAACCAGTTCGCGGTACGCCAGCAGTTCGAAGGAACAGACTCCAATCTTCTCTTTGGTCTTGCGTCCCGGACGGATCACATTGCGGAAGTAGTGATGCGCGAACGAGGGCTCAATGCCGTTCGATGCATTGTTGGCAAGCGACAGCGAGATCGTTCCGGTCGGAGCGATCGACGTATGGTGGGTGTAGCGCGCACCGGTCTCGGCGAGTTGCTCGACGAGTTTAGGTGCGATCTGCGCGATACGCTGCATGTAGCGGCTGTACTTCGCGTGCAGAATGCGTCCCGGCACCTGATCGCCGACCTTCAAGCCGTCGCGCACCATCTCGGGACGCTTGCGCAGCATCTCGCTGGTGATCGTGAACTGCTCGCTCATGATGGGCGCAGGACCCTTCTCGCGTGCGAGCTCGAGGGCCTCCTCCCAGCCGGCGAGCGCCATCTCTCGCGCCACATCCTCGGTGAACTTCACCGATTCGGCCGAACCATATTTGAGGCCGAGCAGCGTAAGGGCACTGCCGAGGCCGAGGAAGCCCATGCCATGGCGGCGCTTGCGCATGATTTCGCCGCGCTGCTGCTCGAGCGGCAGGCCATTGATCTCGACCACGTTGTCGAGCATGCGGGCAAAGATCTTGACGACCTCGCGATACTCGTCCCAGTCGAAGCGGGCATGATCGGTAAAGGGTTCGCGCACGAAGCGGGTGAGGTTCACGGAACCCAGCAGGCAGCTGCCGTAAGGCGGCAGCGGCTGCTCGCCGCACGGGTTGGTGGCACGGATGTTCTCGCACCACCAATTGTTGTTCATCTCATTGACGCGATCGATGAGGATGAAACCCGGTTCGGCAAAGTCGTACGTCGACGTCATGATGACGTCCCACATGCGCCGTGCCGGCAGCGTCTTGTAGATCTTGCAGGCGACCAGCCCGTTCTCGTTGACCACGTACTTGTCGTGCACCGGCCATTCGCGCCAGACGAACTTGCTGGCATCGGCGAGATCGGGCTGCTCCGATTCATACTCCTTGCGCGACAGTGGGAACGCGAGCTTCCACTCGCCGTTCTGGCGCACCGCCTGCATGAACTCGTCGGTGATCAGCAGAGAAAGATTGAACTGACGCAGCCGCCCGTTCTCGCGCTTGGCCTTGACGAACTCCATGGCGTCCGGATGGCCGACGTCGAACGTGCCCATCTGCGCGCCGCGCCGGCCGCCGGCCGAGGAGACGGTGAAGCACATCTTGTCGAAGATATCCATGAACGACAGCGGACCCGACGTGTAGGCACCCGCACCCGACACGTAGGCTCCGCGCGGGCGGAGCGTAGAGAATTCATATCCGATGCCGCAGCCGGCCTTCAGCGTCAGGCCCGCCTCATGCACCTTGCCGAGGATGTTGTCCATCGAATCCTCGATGGTCCCCGAAACGGTGCAGTTGATGGTCGAGGTGGCCGGCTTGTGCTCGAGCGCACCGGCATTGGACGTGACGCGGCCGGCCGGAATGGCACCGCGGCGCAGGGCCCAGAGGAACCGTTCGTTCCAATGGTCGCGCAGATCCTCCCGCTCGACGTCCGCCAGCGCGCGTGCCACGCGCTTGTAGGTATCGTCCATCGTTTTATCGATGGCCGTGCCGTCTTTGGCGGTCAGACGGTACTTCTTGTCCCAGATGTCAATTGACGCTTCCTGGAACGGAATGGCGTCAATGTCCTTAGTTTCGATCTTCACGACGGTGTTCATGTGTCCGCGGCGCCCCTAGTGTCTGCACACCGGATCACAGGGAATACGGGCGGCGCGGAAAGCGCGGGGCTGTGCGCACCGGCCTCGCCGATACGCCGATCCACAGCCTGTATCCCCCTGAGCCTCCCCGAACGCGCGATCTCGCGTGCCGCCGAGAGCGGACACAAGATCTTGTGTCGGGGTAAAGAGCCTAATGACCACCCGCCTCTGCGTCAAGATTTCCGGTGCAGGCTGGGTGATTTATAAATGCTTGTTAAAACAATTAGTTATGACAATTCCACCTGTCGGGGCGGCAGGATTTTTTTCCGCCTCGGCCTTCCGACCCCCCGTCCCATAACCCCAAGATATTGTATCCCCCGAAATTCCACAGCTTGTGCACAGCCTGTCCCCCGGCCGCCGGACCCGCTCGGTGCAGCCGTCGAGGCTTGAAAAATTCCAGCCCGGCCGCAGATCCGTTCCAACGAGATTCACGGTGCCACAACCTGACACCACTATCATTGGAGGTTGGATCATGACTGTTGTTCGCTATCAGCCCTGGACGCTCATCGACAGCCTGCAGCGCCAGCTGGATCAGGCGTTTTCGACGGAAACCGACGAGAGTGCCGCTGCGGCGGACGTCGCGTGGATCCCGCAGGTCGACATCTACGAGGAGACCGACCGCTACGTCGTGGTCGCGGACGTTCCTGGCGTCGAGCCGAAGGACATCCGCATCACCGCCGATAAGGGTCTGCTCACGATCCGCGGCGAGAAGCACTCGCGCGAAACGCCGCAGAGCAATGCCCGCCAGCGCCTCGAGCGGCGCACCGGGACGTTTCTGCGCACCTTCACGCTGCCGGAGGGAGCCGACGTGGACCGGATCGCCGCCAAGCAGGCGCACGGCGTGCTCGAGGTGGTGATTCCGAAGCAGCCGCAGCTGCAGCCGCGCACCATCGAGGTCCGCGCCGCCTGACCGCTCGACGCTGCGCCCCGGGGAGCCATCGCGCTTCCCGGGGCGTAGAATCCGCCGCATGCCGCTGCGCGGCGTAGCAGTGGGTAGTGGCACAGATGGCAGCGCAGATGAACATTTGCGTCCTCGGCGGAACCGGCTTCGTCGGCACCGCCATCATCAACCGTCTCAGCGAAGCCGGGCATTGGGTGACCGTGCCGACGCGCCATCCGCACCTGCATCAGGAATTGCAGGTATTGCCCACAGTTCGGCTGATCCGCGCCGACGTACACGATCCGCGTGATCTTGACCGCCTGGTCGAGGGTATGGATGCGGTGATCAACCTCGTCGGCATCCTCAATGAGCACGGCCGTAACACGTTTCAACGTGCCCACGTGGAGCTTGCTGCGAAGCTCGTAGGCGCTTTGAGGGCGAGCCGTGTTCGTCGTCTGCTGCAGATGAGTTCGCTCGGCGCCGATCCGCGCGGTCCAAGCCGGTACCTGCGCAGCAAGGGGGAGGCGGAAGCGTTGGTGCGCGCTGCGGACGCGCAGGTGGATTTCACGATCTTCCGGCCGTCGGTGATCTTCGGACCGGGCGACTCGCTCACCAATCGCTTCGCGGGCCTGCTGCATCAGTCGCACGGCTGGCTGCCCCTTGCCCGCGCTCAGGCACGATTCGCACCCGTCTACGTCGGTGATGTCGCGGCAGCGTTCGTGTACGCGCTGCGCACGCGCGGCACGATCGGCCAAACCTACGAACTCGGCGGCCCGCAGATCATGACGCTGGAGGAGTTGGTGCGCACCACGGCGGCGGTCGCCGGGCTGCCCTGCCATGTCTTTGGCCTCCCCGATTCGCTCGCCCGCCTGCAAGGTCTGATCATGGGCGTGCTGCCAGGCAAGCCCTTCACGCTCGACAACTTCCGTTCCCTCACACGCGACAGCATCTGCACCGAGGACGGATTCGACCGCCTGGGGCTGCCGCGCCACCGCCTGCTCGAACTGCTGCCGATTTACCTGGCTCCACCGCGTGCCGCCGTCGGATCGCTGGCGGCACAGAGCTGAGCCCGGCGGGGCGGCTTCCCGGGCGCCGCTCACTCGACGGTGAAGGGCACGGGCCCGAGGCGGACCTCGGGCGCGGCACGGGCCAGTCGGACCCGCGCCGAGAGCCGGTGGCGCCCGGGCGCGAGCGGCCATCCGATCCGGGACCGGCGCGTGCGGCCGAGCAGGCGTCCATCCAGGATCCAGGTCACCGAGCGTACCGCGCGCGCGCCGGCAATCCGGAACGTATAAACCTGATCGGTGCGCGGAATGCGCGGATCGATCGCGAGCCGCTCCCCGCGGACCGGACGGGCGATCGCCAGGGCGCGCCAGCGCGCCACGGGCGGCGCACGGTGCGCATCAGTCGGCAACCGCCAGTCTTCGCGGCGGATGCACGGGCCAGGGCCGATGCGCTCACAAACACGCACGCGGCGCAGTTTGGGGCTCCGCCACAGACCTGCGTACGGCTGGCGCTGACGCAAATACGCGAAGATCGCGCGCAATACCGGGGCCGGACCCGCGGCACCGGTGATGGTCTGCATGTTGCCGCCGGACAGCCGACCCATCCACACGCCGACCGTGTACCGGTTGTCGAACCCTACTGCCAGCGCATCGTGAAAATCGCTCGACGTACCGGTCTTCACCGCGGTCGGATAGGGCAGATCGAGGACGCTGTAGGGCCCAAATTCGGCGCTGCGCGCATCCGGATCGGACAGGATCGTGGCGATGACCGAGGTCACCGCCGAGGACAGCACCCGCTCGGGCCGCGCGCGCGGCCCGTCGCGCAGCACCCGCAGCGGCACGAATCGTCCGCGCCGCGCGAGCGTTGCATAGGCCTGTACGAGTTGGTAGAGGCTCACCGGCCCATCGCCAATGGCGACTGCCGGACCGTAATGCGCGGCCGGCCGGCGCAGAGTGGTGATGCCCAGCCGGGTCAGCAGCCGGATGAAACGGGCGACGCCCACCGCCTGGGCGGTCTCCACCGCCGGAATGTTCAGCGAGTTCCCAAGTGCGTACCGCAGGCTGACTTTACCGTAGAAGCGGTTGCTGTAGTTGCGGTAGTCATGCACCCCGTGGCCGATGCGGGCACTGAGCGGCCCGTCCCGCAGGACGGTGCTCGGCTGCCAGCCGAGCCGCTCCATGGCAAGCGAGTACAGAAAGGGTTTGAGCGTCGAGCCGGGTTGTCGGCGGATCCTGACCGGATCGAGATCGCCTGCGGTGACGGGCGGTGCGGCCGCCCAGGCGAGCACCGTGCCGCGGCGATTGTCGACCACGAGCGCCGCGCCATTGCGCACGCCGCTCACCGCCAGATCGGTCACACGCCGCGTCAGCGTCCGCTGCACGAAGCGCTCGAGGGGTGCATCGAGCGTGGTCGTAAAATGCCGCCCGCGCAGCCTGAGCGCTCGGATGCGCGCACGCACGAATCCGACGAACCCGCCTGCGATCACCGGCAACTGCGGCGGCGCCACGGCGGCGAGCGGCGAGTGCAGAATCGCGCGCAGCGCGCCGGGGCCGAGCAGGCGCTTGCGGCGCATGCGTCCGGCGAGGGAATCGACCACGCGGCGCAGCGCACGCGGATGCTGACGCGGGTCGAGTGCCACGGGGGAGCGCACCAGCACGACCAGCGCGAGTTCCTCGGCCGGATCGAGCGCGTCGACCTGCGCGCCAAAATAGTAGCGGGCGGCCGGCGCCACCCCACGCCGTTCAGCGCCATACGGCACCTGGTTCAGATAGAAATCCAGCACCCCGGCATGCCCGAAACGCCCGATCAGCCGCCCCGCCTCGAGACCCTCGAGCCAGTGGCTCCAGTAGGTCCGCGGGCGTGGTGTCAGGATCCGCGCCGCCTGCTCCCCGATGGTGCTCGCGCCGCGCACGATGTGTCCGGCACGCATGTTCTGCCACAGGGCCGCGAAGCGCGCCCGCCAATCGCTGCCGCCGTGGCTCCAGAAGCGCCGGTCCTCGGAGAACACGAACGCGGTGCGCAGCAGTTGTGGGATCTGGGTCAGGGACAGCTGCGCCGTGCGGTTGAAGCGGCCGGCACGATCGACGGTGAGCGGCACACCGTCGCTCGCGAGCAGCACCGGCTCAGCCGCCCTGCGCGGTGGCGGCAGGCGGGTCGGTAGCGGCGCGAGGTCCCAGACGGTCGCCGCGGCGAGCACGGCCGCGGCCAGACCGAGCACCGCACCGGCCCAGCGCAGCCTTCGCTTCGTCGTTACGCGCAACACTGCCGCGCCCTAGCGCTTGCGCAGCGGCGCAGGCGCCACCTCGACGTATCGCGCGCGCCCGCGCCCATACACCTCGGGCTCATAGATCTCGCGCACTTGAGGCGGCGGCGCGAGGAACCGCCCGCGCGCGATGACTTCGGCGGCGTAGATCAACCGATAGCGTCCGGCCAGCAGCCGGTCAGCGTAGAAACACACCGAGCCGCGACCGATTTGGCGGTGGTAGAACCCGTCGGTGGTGATCGAGTCATTTGGCCAAGCGCCGTAATCGAACCATAGCGTCGTGCCGCCCGGGGTGTGCTGAGGCGCAGTCATGTCAGCGGTGGCGAGCTGATGATTGACCGCTTCGAATGCGCCGGGCAGCGGATCGCAGAGGACGACGAAGTGCCGTTCGGCCGGCACGTCCACGGTCAGGTCGACCCGCACCACCTCGCCGCGGTGCAGCGCCGTCTGCGGCCGCAGGCCCACCCAGTGAGTGCCGCGTTTGACGCGATAGCGCCGCCGAATGCTGAAACCGGCATCGGCCGTCGACGCAAGCGCTGCGGGCAGTTGGTAATGGAGTCGCACCGTATAGTAAAGACGGCCCTGGCCGGTATGCGTGACGCGAACCGCAGGCGCACCGCCCGCCGCCGCGCTGACCGTGCGCGGCGCACTCCTCTGGCGCGAGAATGCGGCCGACAGGATGGGCTCACCGGCCACCGTGACCCGGCCGCCGAGCGCACGCACCGGAGGCTCGAAGACCCGCGCATAGTGCGCTTCGGCCGTAGTGCAGAACACGTTCTGCTGCGAGTTCGGCCAGGCGCCTGCGGTGCGGCGCTGCGCGTCGATCCAACGCACCAGCCGGCTCGCGAGCGGCGCGACGGTGCGCACTCCGGGTCCCTTCTCCCGCACGAGCGAGACCAGCGCGTCGAGCACCGCGCAGTTGTCGCGCAGCGGACTGGCCAGCAACGCCGAATACGCATCTGCACGGGTCTCCTGGAACGACGTGGCGCCCGCGGTCTGCTCGGATCGGGCCAGCAGGGCCGTCAGGATCCGCCGTGCGCTGTTGCGATCGTGCTCCCTGAGCGCCAACTGCAACAGCAGCGCCTTTCCGAACAGGCTCAGCCGCGGCAACTTCGGCACCAGGCCCGCCGCCTCGTCCGACGGGGCGTGTCCGGTGCGCGCCAGAGCATCCAGCGCGGCAACCTGCACATCGAGCGTGCCGCTGCGACCGTTGGGATGGGCGGCCTTGAGCACCTGCGCGCGCAAATAGTGCTCGAGTGCCGAGCGCACGCTCGCCGGAGCCCGATAGCCGTCGGCGGCAAGCCAGTCGAACGCCAGCGCCGTGTACGCCGAGAGATACGGGCTGACGAAGGCATTGCGGGGCATGAGGAAACTCATGCCGCCGTTGCCGGCCTGGAAGTCCGCTGCGTGTTCGAGTGTGGCACGAATCTGCGCACGAGCCCCGGGCCAGCGCAGCGTCGCAGGCAGCGCGCCGCGCAGTCGCAGGTAATCCGCGGCCATTACGGCGCGGCTGAGGCGCTGCTCCCAGGTCGCGAGCACATCGTCGCGCATCGCGCGGAATGCGGCGGCGAGGTTGTTGAGCGCGCTCGGCGCGAGGTCCACGACCAGACGGGCAGATCCCGGCACGGCTGCCGAGGGCACCCGGACCGGCACCGCGGCAGCGCCCTGGATCAGGCTGCCGTACTCGGCACTCGCGGCGGCGATGCCGGTCGCCGCAACCGGGATCGTCTTGCGCAGCGCATCGCCCAAAGGACCGGAGCGCGCGCGCGCGATCAGTTGAATCACGCCAGGATGCGGCGCAGTCAGATTCAGCCACTGCAATCCATGCGCATACGGGTGCAGCGTCAGAGCGCCCGCAGCCTGACCGAACGCCGCGCCGCTCGCCTGCACCGTCACCTGCACCCGGCGAGTCGCGGCCGTTCGATTGGTCACCGAGAATCCCGCCGCGAACCGATCGCCGGCATGCAGCAGCTCGGGCAGTGCCGCATTGAGTTGGATCGGCAGGTTCACGCGCACCGTCGCCTGCCCCAACCCCATTGCCGCGCCCGGGCGCAGCGCAATCACCACAATGCGCCAGCCGGTGAGATTGTCCGGCAACTTGAAGGAAAAAGCGGCCCGGCCCGCCGCATTGGTTTGAAGCTGAGGATTCCAGTACGCAGTGTACTTGAACACCGAGCGGATCGGCATGCCGCCGCCGCCGTCCCCGCCGGGAGTCAAGCCCTTGCCGAAATGCGGGGTGCGCACGGTGGTGACCAGCTGCGAGATCAGGCTGAAGTTGCTCAGATCCGCACCGGCCGGCGGCGCGTAGAATGCCCGGCGCGGGTCGTAATAGCGGCTGCGCCCGGCAAGCAGATCGAGCACCGACGTGTCGACCACGGCCACGACCAGTCGGGTGTGCGCGCTCGCTCGACCGTGGCGGGTGCGGACATGTACTTGCACATTCACCCGCTGCCGCGGCTTGTAGTCCGTGCGTGCCGGAACCACGGCCACCCTCAGAGCGCTGCCACGGCCCACGACCGGCAGGCTGACATAACCGAGAGCCAGAGTCGGGCGACCGAGATCCGCCTTGTCGGGGGGCGCGACGCGGGGGGAGAAAATGGCCACAGAGAGGTACGCCCCGGGAAAGAACGAGCGCTCGATCGGGATGCGCAGCACCGGTGTGCTGCCGGCGAGCCTCATCACTTGGCGCCACAGCACCCCGTAGCGCTCGACGGTCACGAGCGCCCGCGCGCCCGGGTAGGGGTTCTGCACCAGGACATGCGCCACGTCACCGACATGGTAGTCGTGCCGGTCTGGAACCAACTCCACGTGGGTGCCCGTCTTCCACACCACCCTGCCGGCGCCCACTGCCCAGACGCGCAGGATCGTGCGCTCGGGGCGGCCCCGGGTGTCGCGCACCGTCGCCACGATGCGGTACGTTCCAGCCTGCTTCGGGGTCAGGCGGCACGTACCGGGCACGGCGCCCGCGGTGGCCCGGCAGTCCCCTTCGCTCACCCACCGGGTGGTCTGCCGAGCGGTGAAGCGTCCCGTACCGTTGGCGGTCTCGACTACGTTGAGCCGGCGCCGCTGCAGGACGACGTGCACCGGTACGCCACCGGCGGGCCGGCCGGCCGGGTCGACCACCAGGTAGCGCACGGTGAAGGGCTGAGCGGCGTGCAACAACCACTGATCGAGCCGCAGACCGATGAAGCGGGTGCGTGCGGCCCAGAGGGCGCGGGCGCGATGGGCCACCCAGGTGCCCCGGGCTGACTTCACCGCCGCTTGCAGGGTGAGCCGGCCATAGAGGATGGGCTCGCTCGCAGGGAGCCGACCTGAGGTTTGCGCATTGCCGTGCGCATCCAGTGTCTGCGGACGCTCTGCGAGCGTCACGGTGCCGGGCACATTCGGCGGATTCACCTGAAAGTAAAATCCCGCGTCACGCGGATCGCGCGGCGCGAATGGCTCGGCAGTAATGCGCGCGACGGTGCGCACCGGCGCATCGGTATACGGTCCGCCGGAGTGCAGCCGCGCCCGGATCTGCGCCCGATAGGTCGCGCCCGGTCCGAATTGGCGCCCCTGCAGCAGGAGACGCACTTTGAACGGATCCGGCACGAATTCGGTGACCAGGAACCGGCCCGCTGGACGCTGCTGGCGCAGCGCACCGGTGCGCCAACTGACGGTCATGTTGTACCAGCCCGTCGCGGCAGTCTTGGGAACGTACCAGTTGCCCTGCAGTCCGCCGAAGGCCGAGAGCGTCACATCCTTGCGGCTCAGGACCGTCTTGCCCGTGGCACTGGTGAGCGTAAATCGGTAGCGCAGCGCAGGAGCGGCGGTGAGGCGGGTCGCAGACATCCCGCGCACGAATGCGGCGTAGTGCACCGTGGCGCCGGGTCGATAAATGCCCTGCGCCGTGAAGCCCCAGACTCGCAGGTGCCCGTAGCGCGGCTGTTGCTCCTGCATGATCGCGCCGCCACTGGCACTGCTGATCCAACGCTGGTAGTTCCAGGTCAGCGGCAGCAGCGCCATGTCGGTGCCGCGAGTGGCCGCGACATACCACTGCGGAGCGTTCGGTCCGAAGCGCCGGTCCCATCCGCTCAGGCGCACCGTCCCAGGCAGCACCGCCAGTCCGCTCGCATCGGTCACGGCGCTCGCCATCACCGCGTGCAGCCCGGTGAACGCACCCGGCGCGGCGGTGCCGAAACGCACCGAGACGCCCGCGACCGGCTGTCCGGTCGCGAGCGAACTCACCCAGATGAGCGAGTCGTAGTGTCCGACTTTGGCGAGCACCTGCCAGGGAGTGACCTCGGCGAACAGCTGTTGCGTATTCCAGTGATACCACTGGTTGCCGAGCGAGGGCGACCAACTCAACTGCCCGAGAAGCGCACCGGGACGGCCGTCGAGATCGGCGCGCACGCCGAGCGGGCGCGCGAGCCACTGGTCGCGCGGCGGTCGGTCGTGATACGGGGCGAGCAGCGAAGTCAGCACCGGCGGACCCGCCGCGCCCGCCGTTGGGCGGGCCAGATCCGCGGCGCTCAGCGCGTGATAGGCAAAGTCGAGCCGGGTCAGATTGGCGAAGTAGACCGGCAGTACTGTGCGCTCGCCGGCCTCGAGCACCCCGCCCTGCGGCGCTCCGAGGCTCAGCGCGGGAGGCAGATGTCCGGTCGCAAACCGCAGCGCGACGGCGTGCCCGAGCGTGCTGCCGAACACATCGGCCAGCCGGGCGGAGAGGTCCGCCCGGTAGGAGCGCATCGCGACCAGGGGGTACGGCAGCGGATAATCATATTGCGCCGAGCCGCCGGCGGGACCCGCGGCAGCGAGCATCCACTGGGGATATCCGCTCCACAGCCGGCGTCGCTGCGCGGGGCGCGCGGGATTCGGATGCAGCCCGATCGCCGCGAGCGTCTTCTTCGGCACCGGGGCACTGAAGGCCCATTGCACCGTTCCGGGCCGACAGCGCGCCGCGGCGGCGCCCGGCGCACCGGGGGGCCCGAGCGTGCGCCAGGTCCCGGCCGCCGTGAGGCAGTGGATGCCGAGAAACGCGAACCGTCCGAACGGAGTAAATGTCGTGTTGGGAACATCGCCCTGCGGGCCGGGCAGCCGTCCGAGGGGTGTCACCAGGCCTGGGCCGACGGTGAGTTGATACGACCTCCGCGCCACGAGCGCGTGTGCGGGCGTGACGATCCAGACGCTCCGGGCGCTCGAGCGTACGCTGCGGCGATGCGGCGTCCGCGGATGCGGAATCCAGACCATCGCCCCGGGGACGCCCGGCACCGGCAGCAGGAGCGGGCCCGTGCGCCGCCGCGTGAAGGGTCGGGCACGCACCGCCACGTAGGACCCCGCGCCGAGCGGACTGAAGCGCAGCGAGCGCTCGACGGCGGCCACCGTGACCGGCAGAGTGAAGCGCACCTGATATTGCGGCTCGGTGCGGCTGCGCCAGCGTTCGAAGTACGCCCAGCGCACTCGCGGGGTCTCAGTGACGAATGTTGCGCTGAGCGCGTGCGCGAAGTGCGCGCCGTCGAGCGCTTTGAACGCCGTACCGATGCGAATGCGGTACCGGGTAGCGGGCCGGAACCGCTGCCGGCCGGGCAACCGGCACGAGAGGCGCTGTGGATCGAGCCAGCGCCACAGGCAATGCAGTGCCGGACGGATGCGGACCGGTACGACGGCGCGGCCCATGCGGCCGAGAGGCTCCATCGGTCGATTGAACTGCAGGACAATTTCCTGGCCCGGCGGGACGTCGGTCCCGGCCGGCGTCACCGCCAGCAGCTTCAGGACGCCGGCGGCGTGACCCGGGGCGGCTGCGAACATCAACGCCGTCGCCAGCAGAGCCGACGCGTACGCGCGTCTTCGAGTGTTGCCAGACATCGCCGCTCCCTCCCTATTGATCCTCGGGCGCCGTGGCGCGCCGCCGACCATGCTAGCGCAGCACCGCCGCACATCGTGTGACGACTCAGTCCAGGGCGCCGATCGCCTCCAGCCGCCGGGCGCGGATCTTCTCGCCAATCGCCGGACCGGCCAGCCCCTGGCGTTCCTCGCTGCCGAGCACGACCGCAGCGGCCGCGGCGCGCGCGCGGCGCAGATAGTCGGCCTGCGGATACGGCAACTCCTGCAACCCGGCGCGGCCGCGCGCATCGGCCTCGCAGGCGCGCAGCAGATCTTCGAACCGCTCCGGGCGGCGCAGCGCGTCGGTCGCTTCGAGCAACTGCAGCACGGTGCTCGGGCGCAGCGCTTCCGCGCGGTGCACGTGCGCGTGATAACGGGCCGTCAGCACGGCGAGTTCGCGGTAGGCATTCGGGATGCGCAGTCGCGCGCACACTGCCTCGATGAGCGGCACACCGGCCTCCTCGTGACCATGATGGCTCGGCCAGCGCTCCGGCAAGGTGCGGGCCTTGCCCAGGTCGTGCATGAGCACCGCGAAGCGCGCGGGCCTCGAGAGCTCGGCGTGCGCGGCCCAGCGCAGAGCCAGCATGACGTGCACGCCGGTGTCGATCTCCGGATGCCACTTGGCGGGCTGCGGCACGCCATAGAGCGCCGCCACTTCGGGAAAGATCACGCTCAGCGCCCCGCATTCGCGCAGCGTCTCGAAGAACACCTCCGGGCGGGGCTCCCCGAGCGCCCGTTCGGTCTCCTGCCACACCCGCTCGGGCACCAGCGCGCCGAGTTCGCCGGATTCACTCATGCGGCGCATCAGCGCGAGCGTTTCGGGTGCGACGCGAAAGCCGAGCGGCGCGTACCTCGCCGCGAAGCGCGCCACACGCAGCACGCGGACCGGATCCTCGAGAAATGCGTCCGAGACGTGGCGCAGCAGGCGAGCCTCGAGGTCGCGCTGGCCACCGTACGGATCGATGATCTCGCCGGCGGCGCTCTCGGCCATGGCGTTGACCGTCAGATCGCGCCGGCGCAGATCTTCCTGCAGCGTCACCTCGGGCGAGAACTCGGTCGTGAAGCCCCGATACCCCGGCGCGACCTTGCGCTCCAGGCGCGCAAGGGCGTATTCCTCGCGCGTCTCGGGATGCAGAAATACCGGAAACTCCCGGCCCACGGGCAGGTAGCCCTGACGCTCGAGATCCTCCGGCCGCGCCCCGACGACCACCCAATCGCGCTCGTGGACGGGCCGACCGAGCAACCGGTCCCGCACCGCGCCGCCGACTAGGTAGACTTCCATGCACCCATGGTAACCGACTCGAGTGCCCGCCCGGTGCGCCCCACGCCCCCGCCGCCCTCCTATCCGCGGCGCACCACCGCCGCAGTACGGCTTGCGGTCACCGCCCTGGTGCTCGCCGCGCTCGCCGGCTGCGCGAGCACGCGCTATCTGATGCAGGCCGCCGTCGGCGAATGGCATGTCATGCACGATCGGCGCTCGATCGTCGATGTCATCGACAAGCCCGACGCCCCGCTTCCGCTCGTGCGCGAGCTCGGGGCGGTGCGTTCGGCCCGCCGCTTCGCCTCGCAGCAGCTCGGCCTGCCGGACAACGACAGTTACCGCAGCTACGTGAACCTGCATCGCCGCTACGTGGTGTGGAACGTCGTGGCAGCGCCGCGGTTCTCCGTCCAGCCGAAGCAGTGGTGTTTCCCGATCGCCGGCTGCGTTGCATACCGAGGCTACTTTCACGAGCGGGCCGCACTGTCCTTTGCTGCTCATCTGAAGCGCCGCGGTTACGACGTCCTGGTCGAGGGCGTACCCGCCTACTCGACGCTCGGCCGGTTGCCCGATCCGGTCATGAGCACCATGATGCGCTACGGCAGCGACGAACTCGCGGCCATGATCTTTCATGAACTCGCGCACCAGCTGCTGTATGTACCGAACGACTCGCGCTTCGACGAAGCGTTTGCGATGACGGTGGAAAACACGGGCCTGAAACGCTGGCTGCGGCATCGCCACGAACCGCAGCGCATCGCGCTGTTCGAACATCTGGATGCGGCCGACCGCGACTTCGCCGCCCTCCTGCGCCGCACGCGCAGCCGGCTCGCGCGCGTGTACGCCTCGGGCATGACGCATCCGCAGATGCTCCGGCGCAAGCAGGCCGTTTTCACGCAGCTCGCCGCGCAAATCCGCGCGCTCGAGCAGCGCCTGCAGGTGCGTGCCCCGCTGTACAGCCGCTGGATCCGCCAGGGCCTGAACAACGCCGACCTGGTCTCAGTCGGCACGTACTACGACTGTCTGCCGGGATTCGAGCGGCTGCTGCGTCGCGAGCACGGCAACCTGCCGCGCTTCTATGCCGCGGCGCGCCGCCTGGCGCGCGAACCGAAGGCGATCCGGGATCGGGCCCTCTGTCGGTCCTGAGACGGCTCCCGGGGCCAGCGGCTCAGAGCGAGGCGCGCAGATCCTGCAGCGCAAACCCCGGCAGCGGCGCGTCGCACTGGCGCGTCAGCGCCATGGCCTTGAACGCCTCGCCCATTTCTCCCGGCAGCAGCAGACGGCGCGCCTCGCCCGCGCGGCGTGCGTGCTCGAGCGCATCGCCCGCCTCGGCGACCAGACGCTCGATTCCCGTGCCGAGCAGGAACGCCGCCTGCGTCGCAAATCCCGCCACGTCGAGCCCGGCGGCGACGGCGCTTTCGGCGATCCGCGTAAAGTCGACCCACGCGGTCAGGTCCTGCACGCCGAGATTCACGTAGGGGTCGTCGTGCACCCGGTGCTTGTAGTGACAGCGCAGCGTGCCCGCGACACGCTGCGGGTGGTAGTAGTGCGCACGCGGCAGACCGTAATCAAAGAGAAGCATCATGCCGCGCTGCAACGCATCCGCGGCACTTCCCACCCACGGCCCGGCCTGCAGACAGATCTCCGAGACGTATCCGTCGGTGAGCGGCGCCGGCAGTTCCGCGCTGAGCCGGGCCCATTCTTCAGTGAGCGCCGCATCCGCTGGCGCGGCGCGCTCGACCAGGCGTGTGCCCTCGAGCGCTACACCGAGCTCGCGCGGCGCGCCGGCCTCCAGGACGAACCTGCGGCAGGGCAACGCATCGAGCACCTCATTGGCGAGAATCACGCCTTGCACGGGCCGCTCCGGCAACCGATCGAGCCACACCACCCGCTCGGCGAGCGGCGCCGGCAGCGCACCGATGCACCGCCGCTGCCGCTGCGCCAGATCCGCACTGACCTCGAGGATCGCGTAGCGCTGCGGCAGACAGCCGCGGGCGGCCAGTTCGGTGAGCACCGCGGCGGCCATGCGCCCGGTACCGGCCCCGAATTCCAGGATCTCCCCGCCGTCGGCCAGCACCTCGGCGCACTGCGCGGCCACGCAGCGACTGAACAGGTCCGACATTTGCGGCGCCGTGACGAAATCCCCGCCAGCGCCGATCTTGATGCTGCCGGCGCTGTAGTAGCCGAGTCCCGGTGCGTACAGCGCGAGGGCCATGAAGCGCTCGAATGACAGCCAGCCGCCGCCGGCGCGCACCGCCGCGGCGATGTGTGCCGCGAGCGCCTCGGAATGCGCCGCTTCTTCCGCCGACAGCGGCGGGGTCATAATGGAGTCTGCCGTCCTCATCGATCGAGCCAAGATTCATGACGCCATCTGACGACGCCCACGCGCCCAGTCCGCTCAGCGGCCAGGCGGTTCTGGTCACCGGCGGCGCGCGCCGCCTCGGCGCGCTCATCGCGCGCACGCTGCACGCCGCCGGTGCGCAGATCGTGCTGCACTATCGCAGCTCGGCGGAATCGGCCGGTGCGCTCGCCGCAGAATTGAATGGCGTGCGGGCCGACTCCGCGGCGCTCGTGTCCGGGGACCTGCTCGAGCTGCAGTCGCTCGAGCGGATGGCCGCCGCGGCGGTGTCGGCCTTCGGTCGGCTCGACATCCTGGTGAACAACGCCTCGACGTTCTATCCGACCCCGATGGGACAGATTGATGAGCGGGTCTGGAGCGATCTGATCGGCACCAACTTGAAGGCGCCGCTGTTCCTTGCCCAGGCCACCCGCGCGGCGTTGAGCGAGCGCGGCGGCCTGATCGTGAACCTCACGGACATCCACGGCATGCGTCCTCTGCGCCATCACCCGGTATACAGCGTGGCCAAAGCAGGCCTGATCATGCTGACGAAGTCGCTGGCGCGCGAGCTCGGCCCGCAGGTGCGCGTCAACGCGATCGCCCCCGGACCGGTGCTCTGGCCGGAGAGCGGCGTCGAGGAGCCACTGCGCCGGCACATCATCGAGCGCACCGCGCTGAAGCGCAGCGGAACACCGCAGGACATCGCACGCGCGGTGCGCTTCTTCGCGTGCGATGCGCCGTTCGTCACGGGGCAGGTCCTGGCCGTGGACGGCGGACGCAGCATCGCCTGGTAACACGGCGCGGCCGCACCGGCGGCAAGCACTGGGCCGATTGGGCATGGCGCGCTAGCCCACAGCCTCGTGCGCATCGGACGTGGGGACCCGGATCAGAGGATGGGCGGCCTGGTCGAACTGCCGCCACAGCGTCCCGATGCTCGCCCCGGCGGTGGGATGGATCAGTTCGGGCGCCAGTTCGGCGAGCGGACCGAGCATGTAGGCGCGCTTGAGCAGATCAGGCCGCGGCAGGCGTACGGCCGGAGTGTCGAGCACCTGCGTGCCGTACAGGAGGATGTCCAGATCCATGCTGCGCGGCGCCCAGCGCGGCGCGGTGCGCGTGCGCCCACAGAGACCCTCGATGGCCTGCAGATGTGCGATCACGGCTTCGAGCGGCTGCTCGGTGCTGAAGCCGGCCACGAAATTGATGAAATCCTCACCCTCGAACCCGACGGCGCGGTTGCGATACCAGGACGAGCAGCGTGCGCCGGGAAACGCCCCGGCGAGCTCGCGGGCCGCCCGTGCGAGATGTTTGTAGGGCTCGACGTTGCTGCCGGCCGCAACATAGACCTCGGGCATCGGATCGTCTCAGCACGCCGCGGCGCGACGGCGCTCGATCGTCACGCCGACGTCGCGGGAGTTGCGGATCGCTCCGGGCTTGTTCAGTGACAGCCGGACCCAGTCCAGGGCGAATTCCTCGAGCAGCAGCAGCGCCAGCCGGTGCGCCAGGGTTTCGACCAGCTTGAATTCGGACGCCTCGATGAAGGCCAGCACGCGCTTGGCGATCTGCTTGTAATCGACGGTGTCGGCCACTTCATCCGACGCGGCGGCCCGCGCGCAATCGACGGGCAGCTCCAGATCGATCACCACCGTCTGCTTGACGCGCCGCTCCCAGTCGATGAAGCCGATGATGCACTCGGCGGTCAATCCGCGCAGGAAGATCCGATCCCCGCAAAGCGCCGTGTCGCTCATGTTCTATTCGGTCCCCTTCCAATCCGTTCACGCACCGCGCGCCGTGCCGTCCGGCCAGCTCACGAATGGGCCTCGGCACCGACGGGCGCGAGCGATTCGAGCGGCCATTGGGCGCGCGCCTCGATGGCGAGCCCCTGGCGCTCCCCGGCGCGCAGCCGATGCAGGCCGGCCACCGCGATCATCGCCGCGTTGTCGGTGCAGAATTCGATGCGCGGATAGTACACGCGCGCGCCGTGACGGGCGGCGGCGTTTGCGAGCGCAGCGCGCAGCGGCAGGTTGGCGCTGACGCCCCCGGAAACGACCAGCGTGTCGAAGCCGCTCTGCTCGAGGGCGCGTTCGGCTTTGACGGTGAGCGTCTCGACGATCGCCTCCTCGACCGCGCGGGCCACGTCCGCCTTGGTGCGCGCATCGAGTTCGCGGCCGCGCAGAGTGTGCAGCACGGCCGTTTTCAAGCCGGAAAAGCTGAACTCCAGG
Organism: Pseudomonadota bacterium; assembly: GCA_021849615.1. GTDB lineage: Bacteria > Pseudomonadota > Gammaproteobacteria > Steroidobacterales > Steroidobacteraceae > 13-2-20CM-66-19. The sequence continues at coordinate 39,430 of JAJZSQ010000007.1, read as the reverse complement.
CCGGGACGATCGAGCATCGGGCGGGGAAAATGAAACGCCCCCGAGGTTCCCTGCGCCGCCAGGCGCGAGAGTTCCGGGCCGCCCGGATAGGGCAGACCGAGGAGCTTGGCGGTCTTGTCGAAGGCCTCGCCGGCGGCATCGTCGCGCGTGTCGCCGAGGATGCGGTAGCGACCGATCCCGCGCACCTCGATCAGCTGCGTGTGGCCGCCGGAGACCAGCAGCGCCACGTGTGGAAATGGCGGCGGCTGCGGCTCGAGCAGCGGGGCGAGCAGATGCCCCTCGAGATGGTGCACGCCCACGGCCGGCAGACCCCAGGCGTACGCCAGGCTGCGCGCCAGCGCCGCCCCCGTCAGCAGCGCCCCGATCAGCCCGGGACCCGCCGTGTAGGCGATCCCGGCGAGCGCCTGCGGCGCGGTGTGCGCCGCGGCGAGTGCCCGCTCGACCAGCGGCAGCAGCTTGCGCACGTGATCGCGCGAGGCCAATTCCGGCACGACCCCGCCGTAGACACGGTGCAACGCGATCTGGCTGTACAGCTCGTGCGCCAGCAGGCCGCCGGACTCATCGAGGACGGCCGCGGCGCTCTCATCGCAGGAGGACTCGATCGCAAGAACACGCATATCATTGACTCTAATAGAAAAATATCAGCTTTCGGCGCACCGGAAGCCCGCGCCGCGCGCAGCGTCTGCCGCCCGAGCACCGCCGCCGCGGACGGGTGGGCCCGCAGGCTCGATGCGCTAATTTTGCCTTTACCAGTCGCCTCTACTAGAATTGCCGGCCCATTTGACCCGGCTCTTCGTCCGCTGCGGCGTGCTTTCGGCGCGCGAGGCGGAATGCGGCGCCGGCCCGCAACTGTCTGCAGAGGTTTCGATGCCGAGCGTCCGTATCCGCGAGAACGAGTATTTCGATGCCGCCCTACGGCGTTTCAAGCGCGCCTGCGAGAAGGCCGGCATCCTCACCGAACTGCGTCGACGTGAATTCTACGAGAAGCCGACCCAGGAGCGGAAACGCAAGAAGGCGGCTGCTGTGAAGCGGCACATGAAGCGCGTTTCGCGCGAGGGCATGCGCGCCGCGCGCTGAGGCCTGTGCGCATGACGCTCAAGGAACGCATCACCGAGGACATGAAGAGCGCGATGCGCTCGGGCGAGAAAGAGCGTCTCGCCACTATCCGTATGGCGCTCGCTGGGATCAAGCAGCGTGAAGTCGACGAGCGGGTGACGCTCGATGACGCCCAGGTGATCGCCGTCCTCGAGAAGATGATCAAGCAGCGCAAGGAGGCGATCGCGCAGTTCGCCAGCGGCGGACGCAGCGATCTGGTCGCCAAGGAGAGCGCCGAGATCACGGTGCTCGAGGCCTATCTGCCGGCACAGATGAGCGGCGCGGAGATCGAGACATTGATCAGCCAGGCGATCGCCTCGAGCGGCGCCGCCTCGCCGAAGGACATGGGCAAGGTGATGGCGCTGATCAAGTCCCAGGCCCAGGGCCGCGCCGACATGAGCGCCGTCAGCGCTCTGGTGCGCGATCGGCTGGGCCGCCTGCCGGGGTAGTCCGCCCCTATCATTCCCCAGAGCTTCATCGACGAGCTGATCGCCCGCACGGACATCGTGGAGGTGGTCGGCTCGCGCGTGCAGCTGACCAAGGCGGGCCGCGAGTACAAGGCCTGCTGCCCGTTCCACAGCGAGAAGACCGCCTCGTTCTGGGTCAGCCCCGAGAAGCAGTTCTACCACTGCTTCGGCTGCGGCGCCCACGGGACGGCGCTGCGCTTCCTGATGGAATACGACCACATGAGCTTCCCGGAGGCGATCGAAGATCTCGCCGGGCGGCTCGGGCTCACCGTGCCGCACGAAGGCGGTGGTGGCGGACCGGACCCGCAGAATGCGCCTCTGTACGAACTCATGGGCCGGGTCACGCAGTTCTATGCGCAGACCCTGGCCGCGACGGCCCGGGCCGGGCAGTACGTCGCGCAGCGTGGCCTGACGGCCGAGACGGTGCAGCGCTTCGTGCTCGGTTATGCCCCGGATGCCTGGGATGCGGTGCTCGGCCGCTTCGGGACCCGCGAGACGGATCGGCGCGCGCTCGCAGCGACCGGCCTGATCATCGAGCGCAGCGGCGGTCGCGGCGAGGGCCACTACGACCGCTTCCGCGACCGGATCATGTTCCCGATCCGGGACAGCCGCGGGCGCACCATTGCGTTCGGCGGGCGCGTCCTCGATCGGGGCGAGCCCAAGTACTTGAATTCGCCCGAAACAGCCCTATTTCACAAGGGCCACGAGTTGTATGGGCTGTACGAGTCGCGGATTGCCGGTGGAACGCTGAAGCGCCTGGTGGTCGTCGAGGGCTACATGGATGTGGTCCGGCTGCACCAGGCGGGCATCACGTATGCCGTGGCGACCCTCGGCACCTCGACCACGCCCGATCACCTGAAGCGCATCTTCCGGCTGGTCCGCGAGGTCGTGTTCGCGTTCGACGGCGATCGGGCCGGACGCGGCGCGGCCTGGCGCGCGCTGCAGCATGCGCTGCCGGAAGCGCGCGAGGGGCGGGAGATCCGCTTCCTGTTCCTGCCCGAAGGGCACGATCCGGACAGCCTGGTCGGCGCCGAGGGCCGGGCGGCCTTCGAGCAGCGTCTGGACGGGGCGTTGCCGCTGTCGGAGTACCTCGTTCGGGAGTTGTCGGCGGAGGTGGATATCGCGCACGCTGACGGCCGGGCTCGCCTCGCCGAGGCGGCGCGACCGCTGATCGGGAAAGTCCCGGCCGGCGTGTACCGGGAACTGTTGATCGCCCGCGTGGCCGAAGTGGTGGGATTGCCCGCCGAGCGTCTCGAGGCTCTCTGGCAGGACGGGATGGCGCCGGCACCAGCGGCTGCGGTCGCCCGTGCGCCGCTCCGTACCCGGCACAGCGCCGGACGAGGCAGTCTGGTCCGTCAGGCGCTCGCCCGGCTGGTGCGTTTTCCAGGCATTGCCGGGACGATTACGGAGGCCGAACGGGCCGAACTGCAGAACTGTACCGAGGCCGGCGCCGAATTGCTGCGCGGATTACTCGATGATTTGCGCGCCCGGCCGTTACAGATCGCGGCGCAGGTCATCGAGCGCTGGCGGGACCGGCCGGGCGGCGAGCACCTCGGACGGCTGCTGGAGCGCGAGGCAGTGCTCGATGACGAGGCGGCAGCAGCGGTCGAGCTGCAGGCCGCGCTGGGTAAATTGGTCGATCTCGAGGTCGACCAGCGGCTGAGGGCCCTAGAGACCCAGAGCCGGAGCAGATCGTTGAGCGAGCAAGAACTTAAGGAGTTTCAATTGCTTACATCACGAAAAGCGGTCCGGAACGGTAAGCCAGGACGGCAGTGAACTTGTGCGCGGCAGACGAGCCTCATACACTAGATGAATTTATTTTGGCGCCCCTTGAGTCTACCCGCGCCTGCCAGCACATCGGGGTCAAGGCCCCCGCCCATTCCGTCGAGATTCAATGAAAGCCAAGTCCAAGACTACTGCTCCGAGCCGTAAGCGCCCCGCTGCGCATTCCGGCAAGCCCGCCAAGGCCACCAGCGCCGAGAAGTCGGTGCGCGTTGCCGCCCCCAAGGCGCACGCCAAGGTCAGTGCGGCGGCCAAGCACACCGCTCGGGTGCACGAGGTGCCCGCCGAGAGCAAGCCGGCGCCGGAGAAGCGCCCGGCCGTGCTTGAGCGCCGTCCGGTCGCCATGCCCGAGGACCGCCAGTCGCAGCTGAAGCTGCTGATCGCGCGCGGCAAGGAGCAGGGCTACCTCACCTATGCGCAGGTGAACGATCACCTGCCCTCCGAGATCGTCGATCCGGAGCAGATCGAGGACATCGTCAACACCATCAATGAGATGGGCATCCCGGTGTACGAAAAGGCACCGGACACCGAGTCGTTGCTCGCCGGAGAGCCCTCCGCGCCGGCCGACGAGGAGGCCATCGAAGAAGCCGCAGCGGTGTTGGCGGCGCTCGATGCCGAACTCGGCCGCACGACCGACCCGGTGCGCATGTACATGCGCGAGATGGGCACGGTGGAGCTGCTGACGCGCGAGGGCGAAATCCGCATTGCGCGGCGCATCGAGGAAGGACTCGAGGCGGTGCGCCGCCAGCTGGCGATGTTCCCGCTGACGCACGAGTGCCTGCTGAGGGCCTACGAGCCGGTGAAAACCGGACAGACCCGCCTGGTCGACGTGATCGTCGGATTCGTCGACCCGAACGCCCCCGATGTCATCGCCCAGCCGCAGAACCCGACCAAGGTCGAGGTCGCGGCAGCCGAAGAGTCGGACGACGAGGAGAGCGAGGACGATTCGGACAGCGAGGAGGAGACCGTCGACTCCGGCCCGGATCCGCAGGAGGCCGCCGAGCGCTTCGGGCGCCTCGCCAAGGACTATGCGCAGATGCTCAGCGCCATCGAGAAGCACGGCTCGCACGACCCGAAGGCACTCAAGGCGCGCAAGAAGACGGCCGACGAGTTCCTGGAGCTGAAGCTCTCCCCGCGCATGTTCGATGCACTGATCGGCAATCTGCGCGATCACATCCGCGAGATCCGTCAGCTCGAGAAGGAGATCATGACGCTGGCGGTGCGCGATTGCGGCATGCCGCGCAAGGACTTCATCGCCTCGTTCCCGAAGAACGAAACCAACACGCGCTGGCTCGCCAAGCACGTCAAGGCCGGCAAGAAGTACTCGACGGCGCTCGCCAAGATGGAGCCGGAGTTCGAGCGGCGCCAGGGCAAGCTCGCGGCGCTCGAGCAGCAGCTGCACCTGTCGATCAACGAGGTCAAGGAAGTCAACCGCGAGGTGTCGATTGGCGAGGCGAAGGCGCGTCGCGCCAAGAAGGAGATGGTCGAGGCGAACCTTCGCCTGGTGATCTCCATCGCTAAGAAGTACACCAACCGCGGCCTGCAGTTCCTCGACCTGATCCAGGAAGGCAACATCGGCCTGATGAAGGCGGTCGACAAGTTCGAATATCGCCGCGGCTACAAGTTCAGCACCTATGCGACGTGGTGGATCCGTCAGGCCATCACCCGCTCGATCGCCGATCAGGCGCGCACCATCCGCATCCCGGTGCACATGATCGAGACGATCAACAAGTTGAACCGCATCTCGCGACAGATGCTGCAGGAGATGGGCCGCGAACCGACGCCGGAAGAACTGGCGGTGCGCATGGAGATGCCCGAGGACAAGGTGCGCAAGGTGCTGAAGATCGCCAAGGAGCCGATCTCCATGGAGACTCCGATCGGCGACGACGAGGATTCGCACCTCGGGGACTTCATCGAGGACACCTCGGTAGCCTCGCCGATCGATCAGGCGACCATGGAGTCGCTGCGCGAGACCACGCACGCGGTGCTGGCTCAGCTCACTCCGCGCGAAGCGAAGGTGCTGCGCATGCGCTTCGGGATCGACATGAATACCGACCACACGCTCGAGGAGGTCGGCAAGCAATTCGACGTCACGCGCGAGCGGATTCGTCAGATCGAGGCGAAGGCGCTGCGCAAACTGCGTCACCCGAGCCGCAGCGAGCAGCTGCGCAGCTTCCTGATGGAGGAATGATGGATCTAGCCGGCCGCGCGGGGCGCGCGGCCGGCTAGATCCCGAATTTCCCCAGCGCGTCGGTGAGCTGGCGCAGCAGCTCTGCGAGCGCCGGGTGATCGGCCTGGAAGCGCACCGCCATCCCCTCCAGGCGCGAGGCGTGCCCGCTCACCGAGCCGCTTTCCGCCGGCCCCTCCCCGAGGGCACGGCCGATGTCCTGGACCAGTGCGCCGAGCATCTGGCGCGACTCCGCATCGATCGAGCCGCTCTGACTCAACCGTTCGTGCACCCGTGCCAACAGTTCACGCAGGGTCTCTTCGCTCGTGCGCCCTTGGTTCATCGACCGCTCCATTGCCTAATCTGCAGGGATTCTAGCCGAGAACCCTGCGGCACGAGTGGACTGCGTTGCAGCAAGAGCGTAGAACGATCGCCTGATAAAAGTCATTCCTGCAGAACAGCCGTGGACAAGATCGACCGGGAGATCGTGCGCTCGCTCGAACAGGACGCACGCATGTCGTTCGCCGAGCTCGGCCAGCGCGTGGGCCTCTCGAAAACTCCCTGCTGGCAGCGCGTACGCGAACTGGAACGCCAGGGGCTGATCCGCGGCTACCGGGCGGAACTCGACGCCGAGCACCTCGGGCTGCGGGTGCACGCGTTCGTGTACGTGAGCATCGATTCGGCACGGTATGCGGAATTCGAAGCGGCCGCCGAGCGCCACCCGGCGGTACTGCAGTGCTACACCACGGCCGGGCAGGCGGATTACCTGATGCACGTCCTGGTGACGGAGATCGCCGCGCTCGATGAGCTGCTGCGCATGCAGGTGAGCCGCATGCCCGGCGTGCAGCGAATCGAGACTACCGTGTGCATGAAGACGATCAAATCCAGAGCGGCGCTGAGCGGCTGCCTGGTGTCCTAGCCTGTCAGCGACGCACCCCCGCCCGCAGAGCCGCTGCTAGAATGGCGGCCCGCGCGGGCCTGTAGCACAGCGGTTAGTGCAGGGGACTCATAATCCCTTGGTCGTAGGTTCGAATCCTACCGGGCCCAGATCCGGCCGCACGATGCGGCCGACTCACTCCCTGCCCCGGGGCCTGCGAAGCGATGAGCGCCTATGTCGCCCTGCTCCGTGCGATCAACGTCGGCGGCACCTCACTGCCGATGCCGACCCTGGTCCAGATGTGCCGCGCGGCGGGCTTCGAGCGCCCGCGGACCTACATCGCCTCAGGCAACGCCCTGTTCGAGAGCCGCTGCGGCGAACCGCGAGTCCGAGAGGCGCTAATGCGCCAGCTCGCGGACTACTTCGGCAAGCCGATCGGCGTGCAGGTGCGCACCGCGGCACAGCTGGCGGCCGTGCTGGCGGCAAACCCGTTTCCCGAGGCGCCGCCGAACCGCACGGTGGCCATCTTCCTCGAAGCCGCACCGCCGGCCGGAGCGCTCGCGGACGTCCGCGGCCGCAAACGCGAGCGCCTCGCCTGTGGCGCCCGCGAGATCTACGTGCACTATCCGGACGGAATCGGCGCCTCCCGGCTGGTCATTCCCGCCGCCGCCACCGGGACGGCGCGCAACCTCAACACGATCGGTGCGCTCGCGGCGCTGGCTGCACACCACTGAACCGGACCGCCAGCCATGACCCGCAAAACGCTCGATCAGTGGCTGACGGAGTACTCGCTGTCGCACCGCCACCCGGCCAACCGCGCGCTGCACGCCGTGTGCGTACCGGCGATCCTCTTCGCCCTGATCGCGCTGCTCTGGAGCGTCGAGATCGCCGGGGTGCGCGCCGCCTACCTGGTGATGATCGCGGTGGCCCCGTTTTATCTGCGGCTCGGCACGCGGGCCACCGTCGCGATGGCGGGGCAACTCGCGGTGTGCGTGCTCATCCTCGCCTTCTGGCCAGCCACCGTCCCGCTCAGGCCCGTGGCGCTCGGACTGTTCGTCATCGCCTGGATCGGCCAGTTCATCGGGCACGCGATCGAGGGCCGGCGCCCGAAATTCCTTCAGGATCTGACGTTCTTGCTCATCGGCCCACTGTGGGTCGTGCTGAAGTAGACGCCGGTCCGGTCCGCACCGGCGCCGAGGGAGGAATCCACATGACCGACCACACGGTGGTCCCGCTCGACGGCGGCTGCGACTGCGGCCAGGTCCGCTATCGACTGACGACCCGCCCGCTCATCGTGCACTGCTGCCACTGCCGCTGGTGCCGGCGCGAGAGCGGCGCGGCCTTCGCGCTGAACGCGCTCATCGAGTCCGAGCGGGTGGTGCATCTGCGCGCCGAACCGGAGCTGATCAATACCCCCTCGCTGAGCGGCGCCGGGCAGCGCATTGCGCGCTGTGCGCAGTGCCGGGTCGCGCTGTGGAGTCATTACGCCGGGGCCGGTCCCATTCTGCGCTTCGTGCGGGTCGGGACGCTCGATGCGCCCGAACGGCTGCCCCCGGACATCCACATCTTTACGGCCTCGAAGCAGCCCTGGGTCGTGCTGCCGGCGGGCGCGACGGCCGTGCCGGAGTTCTACGACCCGAGCGAGCACTGGAGCGCCGAGAGCCTCGAGCGCCGCCAGGCCTTTCTGCCGCAGTTGCGCGCGTATCGGGCGGCCCGCGCCGCCGAGGCGGCGCGCAGCCCGCCGGGTCCCCAATCTTGAGCAGAACCTTGACCAGAAGCGCATGGCGACTGGGGTCCCATCAGGGCTGCACCCGCTCCTCTGCAACTTTTCCGCCGGTCCGGTGTTCTCGTCTCAAACGATGATCACCCCGTGCAATTGGCAACCACAAGGCCCGATTCTCAAGAGTTCGCAGCGTTCATGCGCGCCTATCAGGACATGGTTTTTTCCACGGCAGTGCGGCTGACCGGCAGCCCCGCACAGGCCGAGGACATCAGCCAGGACGTGTTCCTGAAGGCGTACGAGAACTTCGAGCGGCTCGGCGAGGGCGCCAGTCCCGGCGGATGGCTGAAAACCGTCGCCACGAACCTGGCGCTGAACCACCTGACGCGCCATCGCAAGCGCTGGCGGCTGTTCTCCGAGGTCTTCACCGACGATTCGCGCGAGGAAGACATCGAGGATGCGAGCGCAGCCTTCGCCGGCGCGCTGCATGAGCTCGAAGAGCAGCAGCGCCATGCCCTCATCGAAACGGCGCTGCGCAGCCTTCCCGATCACCAGCGCGTGCCGCTGGTGCTGTTTCACTTCGAGGACATGTCCTACCAGGACATCGCCGCGCGGCTCGGTCATTCGCTCGCGAAGACCAAGACCGACATCCTGCGCGGCCGCCTCGCCATGGCCAAGACCCTCGCCGCTGGCGGACTCGGCCCGCAAACCGACCGGAGTTGTGCACCGACATGAACGACCGTACCCCGCTTGAACAACGGCTCGAGCAGCTGGCGCACCAGGCGCTGCGCGAATTGCCGCCCTGCGCCGCGCCCGCATCGCTCGAAGCGCGCGTCCTGCGCGAGATCGAACAACGCGCCGGCCAGCAACACCTCGCCGGCATCGCCCGCTGGCCGCGGGCCGCCCGCGCGCTGCTGATCGCCGCCTGCGCACTGTGCGTACCGCTGGTGTGGATGCTTGCGGCACTGCTGCGCGAGCATGCAGCCCACGCACTTGCCGGCGCAGGCGTCGGGCACGTGGTGCGGGGCGTACGCGGCACGAGCCGCACGATCTTCGATCTCGGCGAGCTGGCCGTGCGTCTGGCGCACGCGATCCCATCGGAGTGGCTGTTCGGAAGTCTGCTCATCATCGGGGCGACCTACGCCATGTTGGGCGCTCTCGGTTACCTCCTGCTCTATCCCACGCTGCCGCATTCCAAGGCGCACACCGTATGAACAAGGTCATTCAATCGCTTCTCCCCGCAGCAGTGCTAGGCGGGCTGCTCGCCCTCAGCTGCGGCATTGCACCGGCCGGGGCTGGACAATCGACCGTCGTGAGCACCTCTGGTGTGGTGAGCACTGCCTCCCACCACGGCACGACTGAGGTGCGGATCGGCTCGCACGGCATCAATGTCGAGAGCGGCTCGAGCCACATCCGCATCGGCCGCAGCGACCTCGGCATCACCGACAATTCCAGCACGGTCGTGACCTGGCACGACCACCATCACGCCTGCCCGGATGATCAGGAGCTGGTCGCCGTATTCCACAGCGTACGACTCCCGGCCGGCAAGAGCGCCTGCGACGTCGTCGCCGTCTTCGGCAACAGCATGGCCGACGGCGACGTATCGGACTCAGTGGTTGCCATCATGGGCGACCTGCAAGCCAACGGCAGCGTCGGCAACAGCACGGTCAGCGTGTTCGGCGATTCGAGCATCAACGGCCCGGTCCGCGGCAATGCCGTGGCGGTATTCGGCGACCTGAGACTCGGTCCGAAGGCGCATGTGTATGGCCAGGTGGTGAACGTATTCGGATCGGTGCAGCGCGACCCGGGCAGCGTGATTGATGGCGGAACCGCGAACATCATGTCCGGGGTGTTCCATGGCGCCTCAGGCGTGCAGTCCTGGAGCGAGCACTGTCTGATCCTCGGCCGCCTGCTCGCACCGCGGCTCGACATCGGCTGGGCGTGGGGCGTCGCCGGGGCGCTCCTGGTGTTCTACCTGCTGCTGGCGCTGCTGTTCCGTGAAGGCCTGCAGAAGTGCATCCAGACACTCGATGAGCACCCCGGTGCGTCGGTTCTGGCCGCCGTCGCCATGACGCTGCTGACGCCGGTGCTGATGCTGGCCCTGGTCATGACGGTGGTCGGGATCCTCGCCATCCCGTTGTTCTGGCTCGCACTGCTCGGCGCCGGCATCTTCGGCCGGGTGGTCGCGCTCGGCTGGCTCGGCGGGCGGATCCTGCGCGGTGCACGCAGCGGCATCACCCACCCGGTGCTGTACGTACTGCTCGGCGGCATCGTCGCGCTGGTGCTCTACATGGTGCCGGTGCTCGGATTCATCATCTATGCCCTGATTGGTACGCTCGGCTTCGGCGCGGTCATCTACAGCCTGCTGCTTGCCCTGCGCGCCGCGCGTGGCGCAGCGGCGCCCGCCGCACCTGCCGGCTTCGCCGGTGTCGGTCCGGACGCCGCCACCGTGCCGCCCGGCGCGCCCGAGAGCGGTGCTGGTGCTGCCGACGCTACCGCAGCTGCTGCAGCCACGGCGACGCACGCACCGACGCCCATGGAACTGTCCACGATGCCGCGCGCAGGGTTCTGGATCCGCATGCTGGCTCTGCTGATCGACCTGGTGCTGGTCAGCTTCGCGCTGAGCGCGATCGAGCACCACGGCACCGACGGCCTGCTGCTCGTACTGGCCACCTACGGCGCCCTGATGTGGAAGCTGCGCGGCACGACCGTCGGCGGCATCATCTGCCACCTGCGCGTGGTGCGCATCGATGGCCAGCCGGTCAGCTGGGAGACCGCCATCCTGCGCGCACTTGGCTGCTTCCTGTCGCTGATCGCCGCGGGCCTCGGCTTCTTCTGGATCGCCTTCGACCGCGAACGGCAGGCCTGGCACGACAAGATCGCCGGCACCGTCGTGGTGCTCACGCCCAAGACTCAAGGGCTGGTGTGAGATGACCGCACACTCCGTAGCGCCGCTCCTCGCCCGTTCCCGGAACGGGCGAGGACGACCCGCCGAGGGTACGTCTGGCACTTCCGTTCGCCCCATCGTCCACACGCTTCGCCGCACGTCCACCTGACAGGGCAGTTATCCGCATGAGCAATTCCAATATCTCGGTTGAACAACTGGGCAGCGGCGTGCTCGCCGCGCCCACCATCCCCAGCGCGCCCGGAACCGACGCGCTCGGCTGGGACGAGCGGGACAGCGCCGTGGAGGATCTGCGGGTACCGACGCGCCGCCGCCTGCGCAAGCGCGGGCTGATCGCCGGTGCCCTGGTGCTCGCCGCGGCAGCCGGCACCGCGCTGTGGCTGCGTGACAGCGGTAAGCCGGCCACCCTCGTTCCGCTCGCGGATCGACACTTCGTGCCGCTGGTGAGCACCATGGTTCCGGGGCTGCAGCCGGTGAGCACGCAGGTGCTGGTCACCGGCACCATCTCGGCGCGGCACGATCTGCCGATTGGGGACGGCGGTCAGGCCGAGCGCATCGTGCAGGTCGACGTCCAGGTCGGCGATCGCGTCCGGCGCGGACAATTGCTCGCCCGACTCGATGACTCGGTGCTCAAGCCGCAAGTCGCGCAGCTCGCGGCGTCCCTCGCCAAGGCGCGCGCCCAGGCGACGCTGTCGGCCGCCGAGTACCGGCGGGCGCTCGCGATCGGCCCCGACGGCGGGCTGTCCCGGCAGAACATCGAGCAGAGCCAGGCCACGGCCGCCATGGACGCGGCCAACGAGCGCATGTTCGCCGCAGAGCTGCGCCAGAAGCGCGCCGAACTCGCGCTGACCCGCATCGTCGCGCCGGTTTCAGGAATCGTGCTGACCCGCAACGCCGAGGTCGGCCAGGTAGCGAGCCCGGGAGGACCCGCGCTGTTCACGCTGGAGGATGCCGGACGCGTGGAACTGAAGGGTCAGGTGACTGAGCAGGACCTCGCGGCCCTGAAAGTCGGCCAGCCCGCTCAGGTCTACCTGATCGGCTACCCTCGTCCCTTCCCCGGTCGCATCTGGCTGCTCGGAGCCACCATCAACCCGCAGACCCGCCTCGGAGAGGTGCGTATCGCGCTGAAGCCCAACCCGGCACTGCGTCCCGGAGCGTTCGCGCGCGCGGTCATCCTGGAGAGTCACGCCGAGCGGCCAGTGCTGCCGCAGACCGCGGTCATGACGGACTCGGCAGGCTCCTATGTGTTCGTGGTGAACCGCAAGAACGTCGCGGTCCGCCGCCCCGTCATGCTCGGCGGGGTGATCGCCTCGGGCGTCGTCATCGCCAAGGGACTCACCGGCCGTGAGCGGGTGGTGACGCTCGCCGGCGGATTCCTGCAAAGCGGCGAGCCGGTGCAGGTGCAAACGCCCAAGGTGCACTCATGAGACGCCTGTCGGCCTGGGCGATCCGTCACCCGCTGCCTCCGATCGTCCTGTTCGTCGTACTGCTGTTCGTCGGCGCTACGGCCTTCGTTCGCCTGCCGGTGACACTGAACCCGCACCTCTCCTATCCCATCGTCTCGGTGGTCATCACCGAGCCGGGCGCAGCGCCCGAAGAGGTGCAGACCCAGATCGTCCGGCGCGTGGAAGCGGCGGTGGCCGGCATCGGCAACATCCGCCACATCCTCTCCAAGGCCTATCAGGGCGGAGAGGAAACGGATGTCCAGTTCGAGATCGGCACGCCGATCGACCGGGCGGTCACCGAAGTGCGCGATGCGATCACCCAGGTGCAGGCCGATCTGCCCACCGACATCCTGCCGCCGGTGGTGCAGCGGGTGAAGATCGATGGCGGACCGATCGTCTACTACGCGGTCAGCTCGACCGACATGAGCGACCGGGCGATCTCCTGGTTCATCGACAACACCATCACCAAGCGGCTGCTCACCGTACCAGGGGTGGCGCAGGTCTCGCGTTACGGCGGCGTCGACCGTGAAATTCGCGTCGAGCTCGACCCGGCACGCATGCAGGCGCTCGGCATCACGGCCGCCCAGGTCAACGCTCAGCTGACCAACCTCAACATTGACCTGCCCGGCGGGCGGGCCGATCTGGGCAACGGTGAGCAGACGATCCGCGTACTCGGCGGGGCGCAGACCGCCTGGCAGCTCGCGCAGACCCAGATCGCCCTTCCGGGCGGACGCTTCGCGCGACTCGGCAGCATCGCCGCGGTGCGCGACGGGGCCGCCGAGGTGCGCAGCATCGAGAAGTTCAACGGCCAGCCGGCAATTTCCTTCGGCGTGCAGCGCGCACGCGGCACCTCGGACGTGACGGTGCTGAACGGCGTGCAGCAGGACCTCGCCAAGATCCGCAAGGAATTTCCGGACGTCAACATCCACCGCACGTTCTCTTCGGTGACCTACACCAAGCACACCTACCACTCGGCGCTCGAGGCGCTGATCGAGGGCTCCATCCTCTCGGTGCTGGTGGTGTGGCTGTTCCTGCGCGACATCCGTGCGACGCTGATCTCCGCACTCGCCATCCCGCTCTCGGCGATTCCGGCGTTCGCCGTGATGTACTGGCTCGGCTTCACGCTCAATCAGGTGAGCCTGCTCGCCCTGTCGCTCGTCTCCGGCGTGCTCGTCGATGATGCCATCGTCGAGATCGAGAATATCGTGCGCCACAAGCGCATGGGCAAGAATGCGTTCCAGGCGGCGCTCGATGCGGCCGATGAGATTGCGCTCGCGGTAGTGGCGACGTCCTGCACCATCATCGCGGTGTTCATGCCGGTGAGCTTCATGAGCGGGATCATCGGGCAGTACTTCAAGCAGTTCGGCTTGACGGTCGCCGCGGCGGTGTTCTTCTCACTCCTGGTGGCGCGGCTGCTGACGCCGGTGATCGCCGCCTACACGCTGAAGTCCGAGCCGGCGCCGGAACTGCACGACGGACCGATCATGACCGGCTACCTGCGGGTGTTGCACTGGTGCGTGCATCACCGCTGGCAGACGATCCTGTTCGGCGTGCTGTTCTTCGCCGCCTCGATTCTCGGACTGATCCTGGTGCCGAAGACCTTCGTGCAGAACTCCGACAGCAGCAGCGCGTCGCTCTCGATCGAGCTGCCGCCCGGGGTGCAGCTCGCCGATACCACGAAGGTCGCCGATGAGGCCTACCGCATCCTCGCCCGGCAGCGCTACGTGAAGTCGATCGACGAGTCGGTCGGCGGCGACGGCAGTGTGCGCGGCGCGAACCTCTTCATCAGCCTGGTGCCGCCGAATGAGCGGCCGATGAGCCAGAATCAGTGGCAGGATCAGATGCTCGCAAAGCTGCGCCGCATTCCGAACGCGCAGATCTACTTCCAGAACTTCAACGGTGCCAGTGACGGCCACGACATCACCCTCGATCTCACCGGCGACAACCTCTCGCTGCTCGAGCACACCGCGCACAGAGTCATGGCCCAGATGGCCGCGCTGGCGGATCTGCGCGATGTGAGCTCCGCGGACGGGCTGCCCCGACCCGAGATCCGCATCCGGCCGCGCTTCGATCTCGCCGCTGAACTCGGCGTGACCGTGGCGGACATCAGTCAGACCATCCGCATCGCGACCATCGGAGATCTGCTGCAGAACGACGCGAAGTTCACCCTGCCGGACCGCCAGGTGCCGATCCTGGTGAATCTGAAGCGCTCGGCGCGCGCGAACCTCAATACGCTGGAGAACCTGCCGGTGCCGACCGCGAGCGGCGGCTCGGTGCCACTGAAGGCGGTGGCGGATTTCGGTTTCGGCCAGGGACCGACCGAGATCCACAGCCGCGACCAGCGCCTGCGCATCGCGATCGATGCGGACCTGAACGGCGTGCAGCTCGGCATGGCGATGAAGCAGATCCATGCGCTACCGGCGCTCGCACACCTGCCGCCGGGCGTGCACCTCGCCGAGACGGGCAACGCGCGGCTGATGTCGGAGCTGTTCACCGACTTCCTGATCGCAATGGGCACCGGCATCCTCATGGTCTTCGCCGTGCTGGTGCTGCTGTTCGCCCGCGTGCTGCAGCCGATCACCATCCTCTCGGCACTGCCGTTGTCGATCGGAGGGGCGGTCGCAGCCCTGTTCATCACCGACCGGCCGCTCTCCCTCGGGGTGATGATCGGGTTCCTGATGCTCATGGGCATCGTGGCCAAGAACTCGATTCTGCTCGTGGATTTCGCGATCGAGGAGATGCGCGCCGGCAAGGACCGCCTGACCGCGCTGCTCGAGGCCGGGCACAAGCGGGCCCGGCCGATCGTGATGACCACCGTGGCGATGGTGGCCGGCATGCTGCCGGTGGCCTTTGCGATCGGCGATGCGTTTCGCGCCCCGATGGCGATCGGGGTCATCGGGGGTCTGGTCACCTCAACGGGCCTCACCCTGGTGGTGGTGCCGGCGGGCTTCACGCTGATCGATGATATCGAGCGGTGGGTCGCTCCGCGGATCGCGCGGGCCGTGATCGCAGAGCCGAACGTCCCCGCGGCCGCACCGGCACAAGCCGGTCAACCCTTCTGATGGGTCTGCACGAAGAGAGTCGCGCCATGAACCGACGAATCGTTCTATTGATCGGGGCTGCACTGCTGCCGGCGCTGGCGGCGCTCTGCGGGTGCACGAAGCACATCAGCACCGCGAGCGCGCGCGGCACGTTTGCCATTGAGGGCACCGCCGTGCGCATCAGCGTACCGGATGAGCCCCATGCGGACGTGCACTCGAGCGGGCGGCTGGTGATCGGGGGACGCACCATCGCCCTGACGCCGTCCGAGCAGATGCTGGCCCAGGAGTACTACCAGCATGCGCTCGGCATCTCCGGGGCCGGCGCTGCAACGGGCGAAGCGGGGGGACGACTGGGCGTGGACATCGTCGGGTCGCTGTTCAGCGCACTCTGGCACGGCAACTCCGCAGTCATCCAGCACACCGCGCGTCAGGGTTCGGCCAAGGTCAGGTCCGACGTCCGCGCGCTGTGCGGCCAGATGGCGCAGTTGGCCACGGCGCAGAACGCGCTCGCCGCCGCCGTGTCTGCCTTCGCCCCCTACAGGATCGTTCGCCACCACGATGTCGAACAGTGCATCCGCGGCGCCAAGCGGCACAGTGAGCCGAGCAGCTGAACACTGCGCCCCCTAACGGGCGGGCGTCGTCGGCAGCAGGAATGTCGTGCGCGCCGCTGCGCTCGCAAGCCGCTCGGGGTCGTACAGCCGCTCGAGCACCGCTCCGTCCAGAAGGTCCGCATGAGTCCGGGCAAACGTCTCGAACGTCCCCGGACCGTGCTCGAACAGGCGCTCGGCGATGAGCGAGAGAAAGGCCACGGTCATCGTCTGGTGGAATTTCCCGGGCACCCCGGCCCGCGCGGTCAGGGCCTGCAGCGCGCGCGAGTAATGCAGCACGGTCTCGGGAAAATCGTAGCGACGCAGCAGCTCGAAGGCCATGCGCACGTGCTCGCGGTGCGTGAAAGTCGCCGGTTCGGTCTCGCCGCGGACAAACCGGGCGAGGTCCGCCGGTAGCTCAGTCATGCGCTTCGGCCTCGCGCATGCGGTGCGAGTCTTCGGCGGTCAGATCCAGACCGTAGACCGCTTTCAGCGCCCGGATCTTGCGCAGCGTCGCGGCTGAAAACGGCGCCTTGCCCTCGAACGCATGCAGCACGATGCCCTCGAGCAGGTCCCCGAGGGACATCTCGAGATCTGCCGCCAGCGCCTTGAGCACTTTGAGGAGCCGGCGCTCCAGCCGCACGCCGGTCTGCACGCGGGTGATGGTCTTCATGCTAAAATGGTACCACGGTACACCGGTACGCGTCATGTGTCGTGCCGCGCGGGGTGCGCGCCTGAGCGGAGCCGTGAGCTGCCCGGTAATATGTCGTCTGCTATGTTTCGAGCCGGGATCCTCGTCCCCGCATCGGCGCGCCGCTCGGGAACCCCGGCGTCGCTGCAGGGTCAATCCGGCTCTCGGGAATACTCAGGAGGCACTCCACAATGACCGGCACCGGCCCGCTCGCCCCATCCGCCCCTGCCGCGCGCCCCACCGACGGCGCCGCGCAGGCCGCGTTCGCTCGGCTGCGCACCTACCTGCGCAGCCAGATCCTCGGGCAGGAGGCGCTGGTCGAGCGGCTGCTGGTCGCGTTGCTCTCGGACGGCCATCTGCTGGTGGAAGGCCCGCCCGGACTCGCCAAGACCCGCGCCATCAAGGCATTGGCCCACGCGGTGGAGGCGGACTTCCAGCGCGTCCAGTTCACGCCGGACCTGCTGCCGGCAGACTTGACCGGCTCGGACATCTACCGGCCGGAGGAAGGCACGTTCCGCTTTCAGCGCGGACCGCTGTTTCACAACCTCATCCTCGCCGATGAAATCAACCGGGCACCGGCGAAGGTGCAGGCGGCGTTGCTCGAGGCGATGGCCGAGCGACAGATCAGCGTCGGCGCGGCGAGCTATCCGCTGCCGCCGCTGTTCCTGGTCATGGCGACGCAGAACCCGATCGAACAGGAAGGCACCTACCCGCTGCCGGAGGCGCAGCTCGATCGCTTCATGCTGCACACCCGCGTCGATTATCCCGACCGCGCCACGACGCTGAAGGTCATGGCGCTGGCGCGCAGCGAGGCGATCAGCCAGCGCGAGATCGCCCCGCCGGCGCAGCGGATGAGCCAGGCGATGGTGTTTGCCGCGCGGCGGGAGATTCTCGGCCTGACGCTCTCCGATCCGGTGGCCGAGTACATCGCGGCATTGGTCGATGCCACCCGCCGCCCAGAACCGTACAGCGTTCAGTTGCGCCAGTGGCTGCGCTGGGGCGCAAGTCCGCGCGCGGCGATCGCCATCGAACGCGGTGCGCGCGCGCTCGCCTGGCTCGAGGACCGGGATTTCGTCAGTCCCGAGGACGTACAGGCGATCGCCCCGGACGCACTGCGCCACCGGCTGCTCGTCGATTACACGGCACAGGCGCAGGGCGTCACCGCCGAGAGCTGCGTACACGAACTGCTCAGCCGGGTGCCGGCGCCCTGAGCTTATGAGCCTCCCGACGCTCGAGGAACTGCTCGCGCTGCGCGGCGCCGCGCACGGTCTGTCGCTGCAGCGCCAACGGCGCAACCGCGCCGCGCTGCTCGGTGCTCACGCCAGCGCGCAGCGCGGCCGCGGCCTGGAGTTCCAGGAGGTGCGGCCGTACACGCCGGGCGACGATCCGCGCAGCATCGACTGGCGGGTCACGGCGCGCCGCGGGCGGCCGCACACCAAGCTGTTTCACGAGGAGCGCGAGCGACCGGTGTGGCTGCTCGTCGACCTGCAGCCGGGCACCTTTTTCGGCAGCCGCCGCCAGTTGAAATCCGCGCTCATCGTGCGCATCGCCGCGCTGCTCGCCTGGACTGCCGTGCTCGAGGGCGACCGGGTCGGGGCGCTGGTCGCGAGCGGCGGGGAACCGCCGCGCATCCTGCCGGCCCGCGCCCGCCTCGCCGGCGTGCTGCCGGTGCTCGAAACTCTGTTGGCCGCACAGCCGCGCGCCCCGGCGGCACCGGCGCCGCAGGCGCTGCCCGAGGCACTGCGGGCGGCGGTTGCGCTGATCCGGCCGGGCAGCCAGATCCTCGCGCTCAGCGACTTCGCCGCGCCGGCGGCGCGTGAGGACACTCTGTGGCTGCCGCTCGCGCGGCACAATGACATCCGGCTCTACTGGGCAACCGATCCTCTGGAGGCACGCGGTCTGCCGCCGGGACGCTTTCGCGCCGGATTGCCCGGCCGCCTCGCGGTCCTCGACGGGCAGCGCGTGCGCGCCGCGTGGCGCAGCGCCTGGCAGGAGCGCGAGCAGGGACTCGCCCGCCTCTCGCAGCGCCTCGCGGCGCCGGTGGTGCGGCTCGACACCGCCGAAGCGGCCGACACGGCGCTGCGCCGGACGCTGCTCGGCGGACCCACCGCAGCATGAACCCGAACTGGCTGACAGCCCTCGCGCCGCCCCACGCGCCGCCGCCGCCCCCGCTGTGGCCGCCGGCACCGGGCTGGTGGGTCCTCGCCGGACTCCTGGCGGCATTCGCGGCCGGCGCATTGGGGTGGTGGCGTGCCCCGCGCGTGCGGCGCCGGCGCGGTGCGCTGCGGGAACTGCGGCGCATCCGCACCGCCGCGGCCGACCCGCAGACGAGCGCGCGCGCCATCGAAAGCCTGCTGCGCCGCTATGCCATGGCCGTGTTCGGGCCCGACCGGGTCGCGCGGCTCACCGGCGAATCGTGGCTCGCGTTTCTCGGCGCCGAAGGCGCCGCGGCGCTCGCTGGAGAATCGGGCCGCGCCCTGCTCGGCGCCGCGTTCGGGGATCACCCGCTCGATCAGCGCACGGAGTGGCTGGCCGCCGCGGATGCGTTCGTGCGCCGCGCCGGGCGCACACACAAGAGCGGGCGCGGCTGATGTTTCACTTCGCATGGCCGTGGATGGCGCTGCTCGCGCCGCTGCCCTGGGTGTTGCGGCGCGTGCGGCGCAGCGCCGAACCCTCCGGCGCGGCGCTGTTCGTCCCGATGGCCGCGGACCTTGCCGCCGCCGGCGGCGGCGCACCGCGCACCGCCCGGGCCGATGCACTGCTGCTCGGCGGCATCTGGCTGCTGCTGATCCTCGCGGCGATGCGTCCACAATGGCTCGGGGCACCCCTCCCGGTGCACACCGAGGGCCGCCAGATCATTCTGGCGATCGACTGTTCCGGCTCCATGGCGACCGAAGACATGGGCGGCCGAGAGAGCCGACTGCAGGTCGTCCAGCAAGTCGCCGGCCGCTTCGTCACCGGCCGGCACGGCGATCAGGTCGGGCTGATTGTCTTCGGGACCCGCCCCTACCTGCAGGCGCCGCTGACGACCGATCTGGGCACCGTGCACCGCTTTCTCGATGAGGCCCTGGTCGGCATCGCCGGGCCGCAGACGGCGATCGGCGATGCCATCGGGTTGGCGATCAAGACGCTGCGCCAGGACGATCACGGCGCGCACTCGCACCGCCAGCCGCTGCTGATCCTGCTCACCGATGGCGGCAACAACACCGGGGTGATGCCACCGCTCGAGGCGGCCCGGCTCGCCGCCCAGACCGGGCTGCGCATCGACACCATCGGCGTCGGAGCCGCTGTGCGCCAGTCGTTCTTCGGGGTCACGGGCAACACTGATCTGGACCAGAAGCTGCTGCAGAAGATCGCCCGCATCACCGGCGGGCGCTACTTCCGCGCCACGGACCAGGGCGCGCTGCGCGCCGTCTACCGGCAGATCGACCGCCTCGAGCCGGTCGCAGGCGATCGGCGCTGGCTGCGTCCGGCGAGCGAATGGTTCGGCGTGCCGCTCGCGCTCGCGCTGCTGCTGAGCATTCCGGCCGCCTGGCGCATGACGGAGCGCACGTGAACATGCCGCGCGCCATTCACTTCCTGCATCCCTGGGCGCTCGCGGCGCTGCCGCCGTTGTGGGCACTCGCGCTGTGGCTGGCGCGCCGGCGCGCACGCGCCGGCGCCTGGCCGCGGCTCATGGACGCGGAGCTGCTCGCACTGCTGCGGCTGGAGGGCGAGCGCGCCGGCGCACGCTCCCCCTGGCCGCTGATCGGCGCGCTGTGGACGCTCGCGGTGGTCGCGCTCGCCGGTCCGAGTTGGCAGCGGCAAGTCACCGCCGCCTACCGTCTGCCGGCGGCCTGGGTATTCGCCGTGCAACTCTCGCCTTCCATGAACGCGCGCGACCTGTCCCCGAGCCGTGCCGCACAGGCACGCTTTGCAGTCGATGACCTGCTCGCCGCAGCGCACGATGCCCGCGTCGGGCTCGTCGCCTTCGCCGGGGAAGCCTACCCGGTCGCACCGCTCACCGCCGACGGCGCGACGGTGCGCAATCTCGACCGGGCGCTCTCGCCACAGCTGATGCCCGAACATGGCGCGCGCCTCGCACCGGCGCTGCACGCCGCGGCGCGCCTGCTGCACGCCTGGGCGGGCGGCGACCGGCAGATCATCGTCCTGATGGACTCGGTGCACGACCCGGCCCGCGCGATACAGGCCGCCGCACGCCTGCGCCGCGCCGGAATCACGGTCAACGTGGTGGGCGTCGGCACCACCGCCGGCGCACCCACGCCGCGCGCCACCGGCGGATTCCGGCGCGGCGCGGACGGCACCGTGTTGATCAGCCGGCTGCACCCGGCCGTACTGCAGCGCATCGCCGATGCCGGCGGCGGGGAATTCGTTCGGCTCGATCAGCTCCCGCAGCTGATCGCCGCGCTGCACGCCGACGGTCTGCGCGGCATTGCCGGGACCCATGCGGCACCGCAGGTGCATCTCTCGAGCTGGCTCAACGATGGCGTGTGGCTGCTGCCGCTGATCGTGTTGTTCGGGGCGCTGCTCGCCCGCCGGGGGTGGACGTGAGCCGCCGGAGGGCCGCGTGGGTGCTGTTCGGCTGTCTGGCGAGTGCGCCGGCGTTCGCCGGCGTCTGGTCGAACCTCTGGCGCACGCCCGATCAGCAGGGCGAGGCGCTGCTCGCGGCCGGCCGGCCGGCCCAGGCGGCGGCGCACTTCGCGAGCCGGCGCCGCAAGGCCTACGCGGACCTGCTCGCCGGCCGCTATGCGCCGGCGGCGCAGCTGCTGCAGCCGCTGAAAGATCCGACCAGTGAATACAACCTCGGCAACGCGCTGGCGCACCTGGGGCGGCTGCACGCGGCGCTGGCAGCCTACGACGCGGCGCTGAAGCAGCGGCCGCACGATCGGGACATCCGCCACAACCGCAACCTGGTGGCGCGCATCCTGGCGCACCAGCCGCCGCAGCACCCCTCGGCGCAGCAGCACCCGTCCGGTTCGCAGTCGCCTGCAGGCAAGCGCAACGCCGGCCAACAGGGTGGCCAACAGAGCAGCCGCGGGGGCAAGGGCCAGGGTCAGCAGCGCTCGGGCGGATCGCAGGGACAGCACGGCACGGCACCCGGCACTGCGGCCCGGAACGGCCGTCGCGGACAGACCGGCGCGCCGCACCCCAACACACACACCGGCGGTCACACCAGCGGCGGGCCGCACCCGGGTTCGGCCACGGGGACCGCATCCCACAACCCAGGTCGAACGCTGCGCAACGCCGAGCGCGCCGCAGCGCTGGCTCGCGCACAACAGCGCCAGGGTGCAGGCCGGACGGCGGCCGGACGGCTGCGGCGCGGCGCCCAGGGCGCCGCGCACCCCCTGTTGGCCCACGGCGCCCGCACAGGGCCACCGCCGAAGCCGCCGAGCGAAAAGACGCTGGCGTTGAAACAATGGCTGCGGCAGATCCCCAATGATCCGGCCGGGCTGCTGCGGCGCAAATTTCTGATCCAGTACCTGCTGCGCCATCCGGGAGCGAACCCATGACCCGTCGCCGCGCTGCAGGACTGCTGATGGCGCTGCTGTGCTCGACGCTACCGCAGGCATACGCGTCCGTCACCGCGGCGCTCAGCAACACTCGGATCTCAACCGGCACGACCGTTCAACTCACCCTGACCTACGATGGCCTGACCACGAGCGAGCCGGATCTCGCGCCGCTGCGCCGCGATTTCGACATCCTCGGCCGCAGCTCCAGCACCAGCGTGCAGTTCGGAACCGGGGGCAGCGCCGAGCGCTCCCAGGTGATCCTGACGTTGGCGCCGAAGCGGACCGGTCAGCTGACGATCCCACCGCTCGCCTGGGACGGCGAGCACAGCGCGCCGCTGACGCTGACGGTGAGCGGCGGCGGGACCGGCGGCGCCCCGGGCACCGGGACGGCCGCACCGGTATTCATCGTCAGCCGCACGCGGCCGGCCGCCCCCTACGTGCAGGCGCAGGTGCACCTCACGGTGCACATCTACACCGACGAGCAGCTCTATCACGGCAACCTCGCCTTCTCCGGCAACCGCGCGGTACTCGTGAAGCACGTAGGAGCCGACCAGTACGGCACCGCCGTGCGCAACGGCCAGGTGTACCGGGTGATCACGCGCCGCTTCGTGCTGTTTGCGCTGCACAGCGGGCGCATCCGTCTAGCGGGCCCCGTGCTCGATGCTGAAGTCGCCGCACGCGCGCAGCCCTCACCGTGGTCGAGCAATCCGTTCGGCGGATTCTTCGGCGGCCTGATGCAAACGCTGCGCCCGATCGAGGTGCACGGCGATCCGATCGTCCTGTCGGTGCGGCCGCGGCCGCCGACCGCGCGCGGCCGCAATTGGCTGCCGTCGCAGTCCGTGACGCTGAGCGCGCACTGGAGCCCCCACACGCTCAGCGTGCCGGCCGGCGATCCGCTCACCCTCGAACTCGATATGAAGGCCGTCGGACTCACCGCCGCGCAGCTGCCGGATCTCGCTCGCCGTCTACGCCCGCCGGTCGGGGTCAACCGCTATCCCGATCAGGCGCGGCTGCAGGATGCACCGTCGGGTACAGGCATCCTCGGCAGCCGCAAGCAAACCATTGCCTTCATCGCGGACCAGCCCGGGCACTACGTGCTGCCGGCGGTAACGGTCCACTGGTGGAACACCCGCACCCAACGCCTGCAGACCGTGACGCTGCCCGCGCAGACGGTGACCGTTACGCCGGCAGCGGGAAGTGCGCAGCCAGCCGCCCCTCCAGCGGCTCCGCCGGCCACTGCTGCGGCACCCGCCGCCGCGGTCGCCGCCCCGGCCCCGCCGCCGAAGCCCGCCGTCCCCGCCACGATGCCGGTGTGGCGGTGGCTGGCGGTAGCACTCGCGCTGCTGTGGGCCGGGACTGTCGCCGCCTGGCTCTGGTCCCGCCGCCGCCGCGCACGCCCGACGCCGCCGCTGCGCGAATCACGCCCGGATGCCGCCGCCGAACGGACTGCCTTTCATGCGGCGTGCGCGCGCAACGACGCGCCCGCCGCTCGCCGCCATCTGCTGGGGTGGATGAGCGGCGCATGGCAGGTGCCGGCCACCAGCCTCAACCCGCTGCTCGCCGAGAGTCGCGAGCCTCAATTGCAGAGGCTGCTGCAAGAGTTGGAGCGCGCCTGTTACGGCGGCGGCGAGTGGACGGGCCTCGCGCTCGCCCAGGCGTTGCGCGAGCTGCCGGCGCGCCGTGAACGCGCCCCAGCCGGGCGCGACACGCTGCCGCCGCTGTATCCGTGACCGGCCGCTCAGGCCACGCCGTAGCGCTGCCGGTAGGCCTTGAGCGCCGCGAGCTGCTCGGCGCTGATCGCCGCGGCACCTGGACTGGAGAGCGCCTCGATCAGATCGGCGAGCGTCAGCACACTGAGGCACTTCAGCCCGTGTTCGCGTTCGATCTCCTGGGTGGCGCTCAGTTCGCCGCGGCCGCGCTCCTGCCGATCGAGCGCGAACACGCACCCGACGGGCTCGGCCCCGGCGGCGCGGATCAGATCGATCGATTCGCGCACCGCGGTGCCCGCGGTCACCACGTCATCAATGACCAGCACCCGACCGGCGAGCGGCGCACCGATCAGGTTGCCGCCCTCGCCGTGGCTCTTCGCCTCCTTGCGATTGAACGCGTACGGCACGTTGCGCCCGTGATGGTCGAACAGCGCCGCAGCCGTACTGGCCGCGAGCGCGATGCCCTTGTAGGCGGGCCCGAACAGCATGTCGAACGAGAGCCCGGAGCGGGTGATGGCCGCGGCGTAACAGCGCCCGAGCACGGCAATTGCCTCGCCGTCGCTGAACAGCCCGGCGTTGAAGAAGTACGGGCTCTCGCGCCCGGACTTCAGGGTGAACTGCCCGAAGCGCAGCGCGCGGCGCGCGAGCGCCAGGTCGATGAATTTAAGCTGATGGTCTTGCATAGCGCATATGATTGTCTGATGTCCCGCCGTATCGTCAACTGCAACCTCGAGCGCCGCGCAGCGCCGGGGCGAGACGCGTGAGCGCGGAGGGGAACGACGCGGGCAGCCCCGGCAGACTCGCCCGCAGCTGGCACGCGCTCGCCGTGTACCGCCAGCCGGCGGTGGTATCGATGCTGTTTCTGGGCTTCTCGAGCGGACTGCCGTTCCTGCTGGTGTTCTCCACGCTGACCGTCTGGCTGCGCCAGGCGGGGGTCGAGCGCGCCACCATCGGCATGTTCGCCTGGGTGGGCTTCGCGTACACCTTCGAGTTCGTCTGGTCACCGGTGGTCGACCGGGTGCGTCTGCCGGTGCTGCACCGGCTGCTCGGCCAGCGCCGCTCGTGGATGCTGCTCGCCCAAATCACCATCGCGCTCGGTCTGCTGCGACTCGCAGCGGATGACCCGGCCCGCAGCGTCGGTTCGATGGCCGCTGCGGCGCTCTTCGTAGCGTTCTGTTCCGCCACGCAGGACGTCGCCATGAACGCCTGGCGCATCGAGTCGGTGCCCCAGGCGCTGCAGGGGGCCATGGTGGCCACTTACTCGGTGGGGTACCGCGTTGCGATGATCGCCGGCGGCGCCGGCGCAATCGCCGTCGCGGCCGGGTACGGTTGGCCTCTGAGCTACGGCGCCATGGCGGCGCTGATGAGCATCGGTGTCGTGACGACACTGCTGGTGAAGGAGCCTGAAGTCGCGGTGTCGCGCGCCGAAGCGCAGCGCGAAGCCCAGGTCGTCGAATGGCTCGAACGGCGTGCGCACTGGCCGCGGGCGCTGCGTGACATCGGCGAGTGGTTCATCGGCGCCGTGATCTGCCCGCTGACGGAGTTCTTCGGACGCTTCGGCGTGCGCGTTGCGATCACGGCGCTGGCGTTCATCGGAACGTACCAGCTCGCCGAGTTCACCATCGGTGCGATGGTGAACCCGTTCTACATCGATCATCACTACACGCTCGAGCAGATCGCGCTGATCGGGAAGGTGTGCGGATATACCGTGGGCATCGCCGGGGTGTTTCTGGGCGGAGTGCTCGTGGCGCGCATCGGCCTGGCGCGCACGCTGGCCGCGGGCCTTGCCGTCTCGTTGCTCTCGAACCTCGGCTATGCGGTGCTCGCCACCACGCACGGCCCGACGTTGCTCGGACTCGGCCTGGTGAACGGCACGGACAACCTCGCCCTGTCGCTCGAAGGCGTAGCGCTGATCGCGTACATGTCGAGCCTCACCAGCGCGAAGTACACCGCCACCCAATACGCGCTGTTTGCGTCCTTGTACGCGCTGCCGGGCAAGATCCTGGACGGCACTTCGGGTTTCGTCGCTGCACGGATCGGCTATCCGCATTTCTTCCTGTACACGGCGAGTCTGTGTCTGCCGGCCGCGGTGTTGCTGGTCACCCTCTGGCGCCGGATCGAGACGCGTGCGGCACCGGCCGATGCGCTCGTCACGGGTCCTTCGGCGGAGCGGATCGATGCCGGCGGCGGATGAGATCGATCTGGAGCGGGTGATCTGCCGCCTGGCGGATCTGCAGGAGACCGGCGCGCGCGGCTTTCGCGCCGGCGGTGGAGACTGGCCGCTGCGCGGCTTCGTCGTGCAGTGCGGAACCGAGGTCCGCGCCTACGTCAATCACTGTCCGCATGCCGGCCACCCGCTCGACCTGCGGCCCAACCGTTTCCTCACGCCCGACGGCTCGCTGATCGTGTGTGCGTCCCACGGCGCATTGTTCGAGAAGGAGGGCGGACAGTGCATCGCCGGGCCCTGCGCCGGTCAGTCGCTGCGCGCCATTGCGGTGGAAGTCCGCGACGGGCTCGTGCTGCTCGGACCCCAGGCGGATATCGAGACGCTCGGCTCGCCCTGATCACTCGAACAGGTCGAGCCCCTCGAGCGCGCTGGCCCGCAGCGTCGTGTCGTCGCTCGCCGACTCCCCGCCGGCGGAGGGCTCGTCTTCGGCATCGACATCAACCGAACCGCTCCAGTCCTCGGGCGCCTCGGCGGCCTCGAGTGCCCCCTCCTCCCATTGCGACTCCCAGTCTTCGCGGTCCATCTCCTCGACGGTCCCATCGAAATGCTGAATGTCGATGGTCGCATCGTCGTCGTCGATGGCGACGACCTCGAACAGTTCGCCGCCGCTGACGCGGTACCAGTCACCGATTTTCGGCTGAGGAGCGACCATGGGCAGACCTCCGGGACGCGCCGTCCCCGCAGCGCAGCTTCGGTCCGCCTTGGCGGACCGCTCTAGGCGCCCGAAGCGCCGCGAAGCTGGTATCCTGCGGCCGCCGGGCGAGGGACGCTCCACATGTTGCGCCTCGCTCGATCCCCTTTCAAGGACGGGAAAACCGTAATCCACCACCGATGTTCCAGGAACCGCTGAAGTTTTTCGTGGTGTTCTTCGCCGTGGTGGAACCGATCTCGCTGCTGCCGATCTTCAGCGGCCTGACGCAGGGGGCGACACGCGAGTACCGACACCGCATGGCGATCAAGGCCACCGTGGTGGCAGCGCTTATCCTGGCGTTCTTCGCGCTGGTCGGCGCGCCGTTCCTCGCCCTGATGGGCATCAGCCTCGGCGCGTTCCGCATCTTCGGCGGCGTGCTGCTGTTCCTGCTGGCACTCGAGATGGTGTTCGCGCGCGAATCCGGCAGTCGCACCAGTACCGATGAGCAGGCCGAGAGCCAGCGGCGCGCGGACATCTCCGTGGTCCCGCTCGCGTTCCCGTTCATTTCCGGGCCCGGCGCACTCGCCACCGTGCTGCTGTGGTTCGGCCCGGTGCCGCTCTTCCGCCACCCGCTGGTGTTCCTCAGCCTGTTTCTGGCCGTGCTGGTGGTGCTGGCGATTTCGCTGGTGATCATGTGGCTCGCCGAACCGCTGATGAGCGTGATCGGTGTAACGGGCGTCAACGTCGCCGGACGGCTGTTTGGCGTGGTGCTCGGGGCGCTCGCCGTGCAGTTCGTGATCGACGGCCTGCGCACGGTGTTCCTGCTACACACAGGCTGATTCGCCGCACCAGCGGCGCGGCGGCGCGCGCTCAGATCCGCGCGAAGGTGAGGTCCCACACCCCATGCCCGAGCCGCTCGCCGCGGCGCTCGAAGCGCGTCGCGGCCCGCTCCTCGGGACGGGCCACGAACGTGCCCGTCGGCGAGAGGTTGCGCAGCCGCACCTCGGCGCTGAGCACGGCGAGCATCTCCTCGGCGTAGGCTGACCAGTCGGTGGCCAGATGCACCCGGCCACCGGGCATGAGGCGCTCGGCGAGCAGCGCGACGAACGGGGGCTGAATCAAGCGCCGCTTGTGGTGCCGCTTCTTCGGCCAGGGGTCCGGGAAGAGCACCAGAATTTCATCGAGGCACGCCGGCGGCAGGTGCCGTTCGAGCACTTCGACCGCATCGTGACAGATCAACCGCACGTTACCGAGTGAGCGTTCCTCGAGCGCCAGCAGCACCCGGCCGACGCCGGGCCGGTGCACTTCGATGCCCAGATAGTCACGTTCCGGATGCGCCGCCGCGAGCGCCAGCAGGTTCTCCCCATTGCCGAACCCGACTTCGGCCGTGCGCGATGCGGAGCGACCGAACACGGCATCCAGATCGAGCAGCCCCTGCGGCTCCAAGCCGTACGTCGGCCACAGTGTCTCGAGCGCACGCTCCTGCGCGGGCGTGATGCGCCCGGCGCGGGTCACGAAAGAACGGATGGCGCGCGGGTGGTCGCTGGCGTTCAACCGCAGCGCCGTCAGCTGACGGTAGGCAGGCCGAGCGCCTTCCACGCCGCGATGCCGCCGGCCATGTGCGCAGCCGGCTGACCGGTCGCCTTGCGCAGCCGCGCGGCGGTGAGCGAACGGCCACCCGCCGCACAGTGGAACACCACTGCGCGTGCGCCGTCGGCCGGCAGGTGCGCCGCATCAAAGGTCGAAAGCGGATACAGCAGCGCGCCAGGGATACGCTCCTGCGCGTACTCGTCCGGTTCGCGCACGTCGATCAACAGGATCCGGCCCTCATCGAGCAGACCCTGCACGTCCTGGGGTACATACTCGATGACCCCGTCTGTCGTCACTCGGTTCATGGGACGCGATTCTAGCCGGTCCGCGCGCCCGGGTCTCGGCCGCCGAGCGGCGGCAGCTGCTCGTACACGAGCGCCTCGGCCAGCGCGGCATCGGTCGCGCCTTCGGCGGTGCACTCACGCTCGAGCCGCTCGAGAATCCCCGCCTGGACTTGCCCACGGCGCAGGGCTTCCAGATACGAGATTTCCGGATGGAACATGACCATCGAGTAGCGCGGAATGAAGCGCTCGGGGAAACGCTGCTCGAGCTCGAAGGCGCGGCGCTTGAGGCGCTGGAATTTCAGGTCACGCACCTGGTCACGCATCTCCAGGTAGTTCTCGAGCGCCATGCGCGCGATCGCCTCGGTGCTCGGGCGGCGGATCTGCTCGAAGCGGGCATACGTCTGCGCCCAGTCCTCGCCGGCCTCGAGCAGCTCATCGAGCAGCGCGCAATCCTCGAAACCGGCGTTCATGCCCTGGCCATGGAAGGGCACGATGGCATGCGCGGCATCCCCGAGCAGCAGCACCTGCCCGCCGAGGTGCCAGCCGCGCGCATGCACGGTGGCGAGCTGTCCCTGGGGATTGCGGCGAAAATCCGCGCACAGGCCGGCGTGATGGGCGGCGAGATCGGGAAACTGCTCGGCAAAGAATCGCGCGAGCGCCGCCTCGTCGCGCAGCGCCGCAAAACTCGGCACCCCGGTGCGCGGCAGAAACAGCGTCAGCGTGAAGGTCCCCTCGGGGTTTGGCAGCGCGATCAGCATGAACCCACCGCGCGGCCAGATGTGCAGCGCGCCCGGGTCGAGCGCATGGGTGCCCCCGGGCAGCGCCGGCAGCGTCATTTCCTTGTAGTCGTGCCCGAGCGGCTCGATCTGCACCGTGCAGGCACCGGTGCGCTCGAGGCTCTCGCGCACCGGTGAGCCGGCCCCGTCGGCTGCAATCGCGGTCTCGCACTCCAGGTCGAACTCGCGGCCCGAGCGCTCGTCCACGCAGCGCAGCGTCTGTCCTTGAAGCCCGAGACAGCGATGCTCGAAGCGCACACTCACGCCGGCCTGCTCGGCCGCCTCGATGAGGACTCGATTCAGGGCGGCGCGCCCCACGGAGTAGATGACTTCCTGCGGTCGCTGGCCATACCGCTGCAGGAGCGGTGCGGCCGATAACTCATGCACCATGCGCCCGCGCATCGGCAGCAGGAGCGGCTCGACCTGCGCCAGCACTCCGGCGCGCTCCAACGGACGCATGCCGCGCGCGGCCAGCGCCAGATTGATCGAGCGGCCGCCGTCAGCGGCACTGCGGCGCGGATCGGGCCGGCGCTCAAGCAGCGTAACGGCAAACCCTCGCCGCGCCAGCAGCAGCCCCAGCAGCGGGCCCGTCAGGCCCGCGCCGATGACGGCGACGGCACGTCCCCCCGCAGCGCTCATGCCGCGCGCAGCGCCTCGGCGAGGCGCATCACGAACGTGAACACATCGGCGAAGCTGTTGTAGAGGGGCGCGGGTGCAGCGCGGATGATGTCCGGCTCACGCCAGTCGCAGATCGCTCCGTGTGCCGTGAGCCACCGGAAGATGCGCTTTGAGCGCGCCGGATCGGTGCCGATGCGCAAGGACAGCTGCGCACCGTGCGCGGCCGGTTCGCGGGGCGTGATGATGCGCACCTGCGGGGCGTGCTCGGCGAGAAGCTCGGTGAACAACCGGCTCAGGGCGAGCGACTTCTCGCGCAGGCGCTCACTGCCGGCCTCGTGGAACAGCCCGAGCGAGGCGATGAGCGGCGCCGCCCCGAATACCGACTGGTTGCTGAGCTGGAACCCGGCGGCGCCGTGCGCAGCCCGGAATGCCTGCGGCATCTGGAAGCGGGTCTGCAGTTCGTGCCCCCACCAGCCGGCGAGCCGCGGCCGGTCCGTCTCGAAGTGCCGCCGGTGCACGAAGCAGCCGGCGACCGCGCCGGGGCCGGCATTCAGATACTTGTAGCTGCACCAGACCGCGAAGTCCGCGTCGAGCTCGCGCAGCGGCAGCGGCAGGTTGCCGACCGAGTGCGCCAGGTCGACGCCGAACTGCGCCCCGGCGGCGCGCGCCGCGCTCGCCACCCGCCCGAGATCGAAGGCCTGTCCCGTGAGGTATTGCACGCCCGGCCAGAGCACGAGCGCGATCTCCTCACCACGCCGCGCGAGCAGCGCCTCGATGTCTTCCTCGCGCACGCACTCCTGCCCGTCTTGCGGGCCAATCTCGATGAGCGTCTCGGCCGGCTCCAGTCCATGCCACTGCAGGTGCGTTGCGGCGGCGTAGCGATCCGATGGAAAAGCGCCCGCTTCGATCACGATGCAGCGACGGCGTCCCGCGGGACGAAAGAAGCTCGCCAGCATCAACTGCAGGTTGACACTGAGGGAGTTCATGATCGCGATTTCCTCGGCGCGACAGCCGAGCAGCTGCGCAGTCGGCGCCGCGAGCGCATCGTGATAGGTAATCCACGGCCGCTCGCCCTGCTCGTGGCCGAGCACGGCGAGTCGTGCCCAGTCATCCAGGGCGGCAGCCATGTCGGCGCGTGCCGCGAGCGGCATCAACCCCAGGGAGTGTCCGCACAGGTAGATCGCCGGTGCGCCGTCGGGCAGTCGCGGCAGCGCGAACCGCGCGCGCAACGCATGCAGCGGATCCGCCTCGTCGCGCTGCTGTGCATCTTGCAGAGTCAGCACCATCAGCCGATCGCCTCGCCCGCAGCCTCGGCTCCGCTGCGGTGCTCCGTCGGTCCGCGCTTCAACAGCAGCAGAATGGGCGAAATCACCAGCACGAACAGCATCAAGGCGCGGAAGACGTCTTCAAATGACATCATCAGCGCTTGCCGCTGCATCATCGCGTAAATCTCGCCGGTCGCCATGTGCAATGCCGCCGCAGGTGCTGCACCCCGGGTGGCAAACGCGTGCGAGAGCGTTCTGACTGCGTGTTCGTAAATCGGATTGAGCGGCTGCAAACCACTCACCATGCGCACCTGATGAAACTGCTCGCGGCGCGCCAGCAATGCCTGCACCATGGCGATGCCGATGCTGCCCCCGAGGTTGCGGCCGACGCCGATCATCGCCGCGGCGTTGCCCGTGCGATCCGGCGGTACACCGACATAAGCGGCACTGATCAGCGGCACGAACAGGAACGGAATGCCGCCGGACTGCCAGGCACGCGCGTAAGCGATGTGCGCGAAGGTCACCGACAGCGTGAAGTGGGACATCATGTAGAGCGATATCGCAATCACGCCAAAGGCCGCGGCCATGAGCGTTCGGGGCCGGAAGCGGCCGGTGAGCATGCCGGCCAGCGGCATCGTCACCAGGGTGATCATGCCGCCCAGCGTGAGCGCAAGCCCTGCCTGTGTCGCGGTATAGCCGAGCACCTGCTGCGTGAACTGCGGCACGAACTGCGTGGTGCCGAACAGGATCACGCCGATGACCATGATGATCAGCGTGCCGACCGCGAAATTGCGGTGCTTGAACAGCCGCATCTCGAGCAGCGGCTCGCGCGCAAACAGTTCCCAGAGAACGAACGAAACGATGCACACCCCGGAAATCAGCGCCGAGATGCGGATCGTCGGGGAGGAGAACCAGCCGTCCTGCACGCCGCGGTCGGTCATCACCTCGAGGAATCCCAACCCGAGTGCGATCAGCAGCGCACCCAGCAGGTCGAAGCGAATGCCCCGCGCCCAGCGCGCGAGCCGCTCCTCGACCAGCAGCTTCGGCTCATCGACGAATGCCTCCACGAGCGACAGCGAGAGCAGCCCGACCGGCACGTTGATGAGGAAGATCCAGTGCCACGAATACCGGTCGGTGATCAGACCGCCGAGCAGCGGCCCGAGCATCGGGGCGAGGATGACGGTGAAGCCGTACACCGACATGGCCTTGCCGCGCGAGGCCGGCGGGAACGTGTCGATGAGCATCGCCTGCGTCACCGGCGCCAGCCCGCCACCGCCGATGCCCTGTGCGACGCGCGCGGCGATCAGAAACGTGAGCGACGGGGCGAGCCCGCAGCACAGTGAAGAAATCGTGAACAGCGCGACGCTCGCCATGTAGTAGCGCTTGCGGCCGAACACGTTCGACAGCCAACTGCTCATCGGAATGACCACCGCGTTGGCGATCAGGTAGCTGGTGAGCACCCAGGTCGCCTGATCGTAGCTCGCCGCCATGGAGCCGGCGATGTGGCGCAGCGACACGTTGGCGATGGCGGTGTCGAGCACCTCCATGAACGCGGAAATCGAGATGATGGTGGCGATCAGCCACGGACTGTGCCGCCCGGCCGCCGACCGGGCCGGCGTCCAGACGTGTGTGGCTCTGCCCCCGGGGCCGGGTGCAGGCATGTCAGTTGATCCTGATGTCCGGCTCGACCGACATGCCGGGACCGAGTACGCAGTGCGGTGGCAGTGCGTCGAAGTCGATGCGCACCGGCACGCGCTGCACGATCTTGACGTAGTTGCCCGTGGCGTTCTGCGGCGGCAGCAGGTCGAATGCCTCGCCCGAGCCGCGCTGGATCGAGGCGACGTGCCCGCGCACCTTGGCATTCGGACAGGCATCGATGTTGATGCTGACGCGCTGACCGGGGTGAATCAGATCCAGGTCCGTCTCTTTGAAGTTGGCCGTGACCCACAGCTGCTGCGGGACGATCGCCATGAGCTCCTGGCCCGGGCCGACGTAATTGCCGACCGCGACGGACTTCTTGGTGACATGGCCCGCCTGCGCGGCCCGCACGGTAGTGTAGCTCAGATCGAGTCGGGTGGATTTCACCTCGGCGCGCGCGCTGGCCACTCGAGCCACGGCACCGGCGAGTGCGGCCCGCGCCGCCAGGATTTGCGCTTTCGCGCCGCTCACGCGTTTCAGGGCGGCTCGCGCCTCGGCACTCGCGCTGCGCGCGGCGGTGAGCACTTGGTCCATCTGGGTCCGGGCCACCGCTTTGGCGTTGCGCCGATGCAGGAAGCGGTAGCGCTTCAGATCGGCTCGGGCATTGGCGGCCTGGGCCGCTGCGCTGACGTACGCGGCCTGCGCCTGCTGCACGGCAGCCTGCGCCACCACGATATTGGCTCGCGCCTGGGCAAGCCCCGTCTTGGCGAGCTGTTCGGCCGCGAGCGACTGCTGCAGCGCAACCTGATAGGGCGTCGGGTCGATTTGCGCCACCACCTCGCCGGCGGCGACCCGCTCGTTGTCGGTCACGGGCACCGCGATGATCTGTCCGGCCACGCGGGGGGCAACGGCCACGACGCGGGTATCGATGAACGCGTCATCGGTGGTGAGGAAGCGACTCTCATACCACCACGCGAGGATGCCCACGATCACGATCACCGCGAGCACCACGATGCCGGCGATCATGAAGGTGGCGCGACGACCCGGGCGCGGCGGCGCAGAAGGCTGTGCGGGGGTTCCCGGACTGCCCGTGTGCGCACTTGGCGCCGCCGGTGCAGCCGAGTCTTCGGGCCGTCCATCGCGGCCGGAGGAGGTGTTCGTCGAATCCATGGCGATGGAGCATATCTTACGTTCATTGCCGCTCGTTTGTCCTGCCGCTGCCGCAGGCTGGACATTTCTTGACTTTGCGATGCAGAGTACTTGACGAATACGGGACCGCCGACTAAAGTTCTGCTTCTATCCGCTTTGGCCAGACCCTCCCCCCGATGCGATCGAACTCCCCGGTGGCCATGGACAGCCACGCGCTCGGAACGCTGAACTACATCCGCGCTTCGATCGAAGCGGCCGGCGCCTTTGCCGTGCCCGGCACGGCGGGCGTCGCCATGGGGCTGGTGGGGCTCGCCGCGGCGGGCCTCGCCTCGCTGCCGCGACTCGCCCCGCATTGGCTGCCGATCTGGCTGCTCGCGAGCGTGCTCGGCGCGGGCCTCGGGGTCGTCCTGATCGCGCGTCACCGCTCCGGCACGGGGCTGCCGCTGTACCGCGGGCCGGCGCGACGTTTCGTGCTGTGCTTGGCGCCGGCGCTGCTCACCGGCGGAGTGCTGACCGCGGTGCTCTACCGTGCGGGTGAAGCCCGACTGATTCCCGGCACCTGGCTGCTGCTCTACGGCAGCGCGGTCCTGTCGGCCACACTGGTCACCGCATCGACGATGATGCGCCTGATCGGCACCATGGGTGCTCTGTTCGTCCTGCTCGGCGTGCTCGCCTATGCGCTGCCCCCGGGTTGGCACAACGTGGTGCTCGGCGGCGGCTTCGGGCTGCTGCACCTGGTGTTCGGACTGCTGATCGGCCGCCTGGATGCGCGTGCGGAGGCCGCCGCGTGAAGTCGAACACACGCCGCAGCGAGGCTCCACTGAGCGCTCCTGTCCCGGAAAAGAGCGCGCCGCACGCGGCCACCAGCGCGGCTGACACGAAATTCGACCGCCTCGTGTATGAGCGTGTCCGGCTCGGGATCATGAGCGCACTGGCGGTCAACGAGCAGTTGACCTTCAACGAACTGAAGGCGCTGTTCGAGGTGAGCGACGGCAATTTGAGTGCGCACGCGCGCAAGCTCGAGGAAGCCGGCTACATCGAGTGTGAGAAGTCGTTCGCGGGTCGGCGGCCGAAATCCGAGTATCGGCTCACGCCGGCAGGCCGCCACGCGCTGTACCGTTATCTCGATCACATCGAAGCGGTGATCAAGGCCACGAGACGCTCATGAGCGCTACGGGAAAATTTCACGTCGCCATCATCATGGACGGCAACGGCCGCTGGGCTCAGCGGCGCGGCCTGCCGCGCAGCGCCGGACACGTGCAGGGCGCGAAAATGGTGCGCCGCGTCGTCGAGGCAAGCGCCCGCGCCGGCATCCGCACCCTGACGCTGTACGCGTTCTCCTCGGACAACTGGGGCCGGCCGAGCCCCGAAGTCGAGTCACTGCTGCGGCTGCTGCAGTGTTATCTGGCGAGCGAAACCCGCCGCTGCCTGCGCAACTCGGTGCGCATCAATGTGATCGGCCGCCGTGACCGGCTGCCCACCAGCCTGGTGCGGGCCATCGAAACCAGCGAGCAGCTGACCGCGCACTGCACGCGCATGCGGCTGCGCATCGCGGTCGACTATTCGTCCCGGCACAGCATTCTTGAGGCGGCACGGCGCGCCACCACCGGCGGACTCAGCGCCGAGGCATTCGAGGCGCTGCTCGCCGAAGTCGATCATTCCGCCGGGGAAGCCGGCCCGGTGGATCTGCTGATCCGCACCGGCGGCGATCAGCGGCTGTCGGACTTCCTGCTCTGGGACTGCGCGTACGCGGAACTCTATTTCACCGATGCGCTCTGGCCGGAATTCGGTGAAACCGGGTTGCACGCGGCGCTCGAGGACTTCGGCGGGCGGCAACGGCGCTTCGGCAAGGTTCTCGCCGAATCAGCTTGAGCGGAATCTAGACGGCTGCGAATTCGCGCGCCGCGGAGGACCAGTCCGGGGCGCTCGCGAGCGCCTCAGGCACCTCCTCAGCGCTCGACACGATCTGCCACATGGCCAGGTGTCGTTCGTCCATGAAGCGTTCCCGTACCGCCGCCTCAAGCAATATGCGCAGCGGCTCGAAGTAGTTGCGGGTATTTACCAGCACGATCGGCCCAAGGAAGAGGCCGAGTCGCTTCAGCGTCAGCGCCTCGAGCAGCTCCTCGAATGTGCCGCTGCCGCCCGGCAGTGCGATCGCCGCGTGGGCGCCGGACAGCATCAGGTGCTTACGGGTGCGCATATCCTCGACCAGCTTCAGCTCGCTGAGGCTCGGATGCCCCCACTCCAGGTCCGCCATGAATCGGGGCAGGATGCCCACCACGCGGCCGCCGCTCCCCAGCGCGCCGTCCGCGAGAGAGCCCATCGAGCCGCGGGCACCGCCTCCGTAGATGATGGCAATGCCCTGCTCCGCCAAGACCTCGCCCAGCCGGAATGCCGCCTGCCGGTATTCGGGATCAGCGCTGCGGCTGGACGCACAGTAGACGCACACGGTGCGCTCAAATGAACGCTCGGCTGTGACGCTCACGGCCGCCCCTGAAACGGGTCACGATGGATGCGGGTCATACGCGGACCCTAGCAGAATGATGGGGAATCTTCTGCACCGCCCGGGACCGCCACGCGCAGCGGCCGGACTTCGCCCCGCCCTCACCCGCGAGCGCGCGGATCGCCACCGAAGCGCGACACTGCACTTCCCCACCCACGATTGCCAGAGAGCCCCGCCATTCCGTAAGATCACGTCCCCTGCGCGGGTGTAGTTCAATGGTAGAACTGCAGCTTCCCAAGCTGCTAACGTGGGTTCGATTCCCATCACCCGCTCCATTCCCAGGCGACGCCAGGCAAGCTGCGGCAACAGCAGCGACGGCAAATATCTGATCGCTTGGGAAAATTCGCGGGATCTGGACGGCGAGCCCGCCCGGGGTAATTGCCCGTACTTGCCCCTCGTTGCCCCGGCATTCGCACGTAGCGTCGCACTTGGCTTTTGGCTCAAATTCCAAGTGCGAATCAGCGAGCGCTATCGCCGTCCCTCAACTCTTCTCCAGCCTCTGGCCCGAGACCGAATGCGAAACGGAATTTCCGCAGTCGGCCAGTAAGGCGTCATTCCGGGAGATCCTGGAGTTTCCCAGATAGCCGCCATTCGGACTGACGAGTCTAGACGTGAACTACAGTTGACAATACGAGAACTATGGTTTACATTGTTTCACGGTCGAAGTGCTCAAGTCTGCCACGTTCGAGTCGTGGTTCAACTCACTTCGAGACCGCCAAGCGCAGGCACGCATCAATGCTCGTATTCGCCGGCTTTCCCTCGGCAACTCAGGCGATGCGAGACCTGTTGGCTCCGGAGTAAGCGAGCTGCGCATCGATTATGGCCCTGGCTATCGCGTTTACTACGTGCAGCGTGGCGCCGTTCTCGCCCTGCTGCTTTGCGGAGGTGACAAGCGGACGCAGGACGCGGACATCAAGAGAGCGATCGCCATCGCAAGAGTCTGGAAGGGGTGATATATGGCAACTAAGCGACGAAGAAAGGAGACGTTTTCCCGGTGGGACGCGGCGGACTATCTGAAGTCTGAGGACGACATGGTCGCCTACCTTCAGGCGTGTCTGGACGAAGCTCCTGAAGATCCTGCGCTCCTTGCTGCTGCCATTGGGGATATCGCCCGCGCACGGGGGATGATGCAACTCGCAAAGGAAACGGGCCTGACGCGGGAGGGTCTCTACAAAGCGCTTTCCAAAGACGGCAACCCGAGTCTCGGTACAGTGCTCAAAGTGCTCAAAGCGCTGGGGCTGAAGTTTACGCCACAGATCGCCTGAGCACCCCCCGTTCGCAAGCACGCCAGCGAGCCAATGCGATAGTTCGGCCAATTCCGGCCAGTCGCAGTGAAGGAATAGCGCGCTCCTGAGCCGCCATTCGAAATCACCGGGTCCGGCTTGAGCCGCAGATTGTCGTTCTATACGATGTGCCCGCGGAGCACATGCGAGTCCGCTGCGCACTTCCGCTCCTCTTTCCCACCCGCCGATCACGCTCCGTTCCCCCATCTCAGGTATCGCCATAGGCCCACACGAGAGCAAGGATGATCGCGAAAATCAAAAGAGGGGCATACCACGCATACTTGCGCGGATACCCTTTTGCATTGAAGGTCGCGCGCATGACTGGGTCTAGCCGGCGACGCGCAAGCGAGAAGCCGCCGATGGGCTTCCGTTGACTCGGACGAAGGGACCATGCAGCCAGGGAACAGATCACTAGCGCAACGAGGGACACGGATATTCGCAGGTCTATCGGCATGCGGTTGGCCAGCAGAGGCACTGTGAAGTAGTCCCCCGTTGACGGACCTCCAATGGATGGATTAAACCAACCACTTGGAGGTTACTATGGAACGTCAGGTTAGTGCTCAATATACCGCCGATTACAAGGCGCAGGCAGTGTCATTGGCGGAGACTCTCGGGGCCACAAAGGCGGCTCGCAAGCTCGGTATCTCGGTCAAGACGCTGGCCAATTGGATCCGCATTTCCCGTGATGGAGCCGGATTCGTGAAGGACGGTAAGCGCCGTCCTGTGAGCGATCTGGAAGCTGAAGTCGCGCGGCTGCGAGCCGAGAATTCTCAGCTGCGCATGGAGCGCGATTTCATAAAAAAGGCCGCTGCGTACTTCGCGAAGGAGTCCAAGTGAAGTACGCCTACATCGCCTCACAGCGGACTCACTACCCGATCGGTTTCATGTGCCGGGTGCTCGAAGTATCGACTTCGGGATTCTTCGCCTGGCAGGCCCGAGCACGTGCGCGAAAGAGCGATGCGGACGCGCCGTTGCGCGAAGCGATCGTACAGATCCACGAGGAAAGTCGGCGACGCTACGGTCGCCGGCACCTCACCCACGCGCTGCGCGCCCAGGGCTGGTGCGTGAACCCCAAGCGCGTGCGACGAGTGATGCGCGAGGAAGACCTGCGATGCGTGCGTAAAGGGCGCTTCGTGCCGCGCACGACCGACAGCGCTCATCAGCGCGCCATCGCCCCGAACGTCCTGCAGAGGCGCTTTGGCGTCGATACAGCCGTGCATGCCTGGGCGAGCGATATCACCTACATTGCCACTCGCGAAGGCTGGTTGTACTTGGCGGTGATCATCGCCTTGCAGACCCGCCAGGTGCTCGGCTACAGCCTCTCGGATCGCATGCCCGATGAGCTGGTACTCAATGCGCTGCGCAATGCCTGCCATCTCGAGTCACCCCCACCCGGCACGCTGTTTCACTCCGACCGCGGCAGTCAGTACGCCAGCGATGATTTCCGCGACGCTCTCGGCGTACTCGGCA
>JAJZSQ010000006.1 GCA_021849615.1 Pseudomonadota bacterium | reverse complement strand
ACGCCGAGCTGCCGCGCGGCGCGCTGCGCATCGGGCCATAGCGAACGGGCGAATGCGCTTTGCTGGGCGGCGTTCACCGGGCTCGGGCCTTTCCCGGCGGCCGCACTGGGCGTTGACGGCATACCGGCACTCACCGGGGGCGCCGCACTGCTCGAGACTGCAGCGGTCGAGCCGGCCGCACCAGAGGTCAAGAGTGCTCCACGGCCGGCGGCAGCTGAACTGCCCGAGCCCGACCACTGTCGGCGCAGCTGCTGCACGAGCATCTCGGCTAAGCCGAACGTGTGCGTCTTGCTGAGCTGCGTCGCGAGCTGCTGGTCATAGAGATCCTGATACATTCGCTGCTGCGAGGAGCCGAACAGCGGGTCCTTGAAGTTCGCGTTCTCGGCGCTCTTGAGCACCATGCCGATGAACAGGCTCTCGAACTGCTGAGCGGCGGCACGCAGGGCCTTCGGATTGTGCGCCGCCGCCTGGCTCTTCAGTGTCGCCAGCGACTGAGCATCCGCAAACAGGCCAGGATCTGTGACCGGAAACGTCATATCACGATCAGCTGCGCATGCAGCGCTCCGGCCTGCCGCAGCGCTTCGAGGATCGCCACCAGGTCGCTCGGGGTCGCACCCACGGAGTTCACCGCGCGTACGATCTGATCCAGGTTGACACCGGCCGGGAACTTGAACATGTGGGCCTTCTGCTGGCGGACCTCGATCGAGCTGTGCGGGACCACCACGGTGCTCCCTGCAGCGAACGGATTCGGCTGGCTCACCCCGTAGTGCTCGGTGATCGTGACCGACAGCGAGCCGCTGGACACCGCGGCCGGCATGACCTTGACCTGTGCGCTGATCACCACCGTGCCGGTGCGCGAATTGATGATCACGCGTGCCGGCGGCGTGCCTGGTGAGACGCTCAGATTCTGCAGCGCCGCGACATAGGCCGTGCGCTGACTCGGATTCATCGGGGCGCGCACCCGGATCGAGACCGAATCGAGCGCCTCGGCGGTGCCGGTCCCGAAGGTCTTGTTGATGACCTGGGTCAGGCGTGTCGCAGTGGTGAAGCTCGGTGTGTCGAGGTTCAGGGTCACGAACGGCTGGGAGTCGAAATCGCTCGGGACCGAGCGCTCGACCGTTGCGCCATTGGGAATCGAGCCGCTGCTCGGAATATTCACGGTAATGCTCGAGCCATCCGCGCCCTGGGCCGAAAAACCGTTGACCAGCACGCTGCCCTGGGCCATAGCGTAGATCTCACCATCGGCACCGTGCAGCGGCGTCATGATCAGGCTTCCGCCGCGCAGGCTGGTCGCATTGCCGATCGAGGACACGGTGACGTCGATCGTCTGGCCCGGTTGGGCGAATGGCGGCAGTGTGGCGTGGACCGTGACGGCCGCTACGTTCTTCAGCTGCGGATTGGTATTGGCCGGGATACGAACCCCGAATTTCTCCAGCATGTTCTCGATACTGAGGACCGTGAAGGGCGTCTGGGTGGTCTGATCCCCGGTGCCGTCGAGGCCGACGACCAGGCCGTAACCGACCAGCTGGTTGCCGCGCACCCCGGCCACCGAGGCCAGGTCGCGTACCCGCTCTGCATGCGCCGCCCCACAGGCGACCAGCAGCGCCGCGAGCGTCAGCGCGAAGTACGCTCTGATCAGCGCTTTGTAGCTCGGCTCCCAGGTGCGTTGCGACTTCGTCACGTTGATCAATCCTTAGAAAGGCAGCCAGGGACTATTGAAGAATCGCGACAGCAGGCCGGGCTGGTTGGCGTCGGCGAGCGCACCGGTCTGTCCGTAGGCGATCTGGGCGTCGGCGACTTGCTGCGAGGAGATCGTATTGTCCGGGGCAATATCGATCGGACGGATGATCCCCTGCAGGCGCACGTATTCCTCGCCTTGGTTGATCTGCACGAGCTTCTGCCCTCGTACGACCAGATTGCCGTTCGGGAGGCGCTTCACCACGGTGACCGTGATCGCGCCGACTAAGCTGTCGCTTTGCTTGCTGTCGCCCGCGCCGCTGAAGGTGTTGCCGTTATTGATGGTGCCGCTGAGAAATGAGTTGCCGTGGAAAGTCATGGGGATCCCGAGCAGCGACGGGGCGGAGAGCGAATCCTTGGTGGTCTTCGAGGTGTCGGTCTGCGAGCTCTTCTGCGCGCTGGTCGACTCCTGCAGCAGGATGGTCACGATGTCCCCAACGCTGTGCGCCGTGGCATTCTCGAACAGCCCGGAGTCGTAGCCCGGGTGAAAAATTGCGCCGTCGGCCGAGGGCGTCGGCATTTGCGGCATGTCGAATGCCTGGTCGTAATGCAGCGATCTTTGCGTGGCGCAGGCGCTGAGCAGACACGCGGCGATTATGGCCGGCAGCACACGCAGAGTGGTTCGATGGATGATCACAGTCTTCCTCACATGTTCTGGGTCGCGTACTGCAGCATCTGGGAGACCGTCGAG
Source organism: Pseudomonadota bacterium (assembly GCA_021849615.1). GTDB lineage: Bacteria > Pseudomonadota > Gammaproteobacteria > Steroidobacterales > Steroidobacteraceae > 13-2-20CM-66-19. Next base: position 56,784 of record JAJZSQ010000006.1, on the reverse strand, counting down.
ATCGCCTTGGAATTCATCTCGTAGGCGCGCTGCGTCTCGATCATGTTCACCAGCGACTCGACTACGTTGACGTTCGAGGCTTCGAGTTCGCCTTGACCGATGGTGCCGAGCCCGCTCGAGCCCGGGTTGCCGGTCTGCGGCGAGCCGCTCGAGGCCGACTGCAGCAACAGGTTGTTGCCGATGGGTTGAAGTCCCGTCGGATTGATGAAATTCGCGAGCTGGATCTGCCCGACCTGGGTGGGAGCGCTTTGCCCGGGGAGCAGGACGCTCACGGTGCCGTCCGTGCCGACGGTCACACTCTGCGCACCCTGGGGAATGGTGATCCCTGGCTGCACCACGTAGCCGCTGGCCGTGACCAGCTGACCCTGTGCATCCACCTGAAAGCTGCCGTCGCGGGTGTAGGCGAGGGTGCCGTCCGGCATCTGAATCTGGAAGAAGCCCTGGCCCTGAACCGCCATGTCGAGAGGATTGCCGGTCTGGGTGAGACTGCCCTGGCTGTAGTTCTTCTCCGTCGCCACCAGCCGCACGCCGGTGCCGATCGACAGTCCAGACGGTGACTGGGTCGACTGTGTCGTGTTCGCACCGACCTGGCCCTTGTTCTGGTAGAGCAGATCCTCGAATACTGCCCGGTCGCGCTTGAACCCCGTGGTGTTGACGTTCGCCAGGTTATTGGCGATGACCGACATCTCGGTGTTTTGCGCGTCGAGACCGGTTTTGGCGGCCCACAGTGCTGCGTCCATAGAAGTACCCTCGTGCTATCGCGTGATCAACCGGGCTGCAGCAACTGGCTTGCTGCGCTTGAGTTGCTCTTGACGCTCTTCATGACCTTGACCTGCAGATCCCAGCTGCGGGCGAGGTCGATCATGTTCACCATGGCATTGGCGACATCGACATTGCTCGATTCGAGCACCCCGGAGGCGAGGCGCACGGTGGCATCGGCCGGAGCCGGTTTGCCGGTGTTGGTGACGAACAGACCGTTCCCGCCGCGCACCAGGCTCGTCGGCGGGGGGTTGACCAGCTTGATGCGCCCCAGTGTCACCAGGGTGTCGGGCGTCTGGCCGAGTGGCACCGCGGAAACGGTACCGTCGGAGCCGATCTTGACTGAAGCACTCGGTGGCACGCTGATCGGTCCGCTGTCGCCGAGCACCAGCTGACCGGTGCTGGTCACCAGCATGCCGCTCGCCTCAACATGCAGATCGCCGTTGCGTGTGTAGGCTTCCTGGCCGTTCGGTCCCTGCACGGCAATGAAACCGTGTCCCTGTACGGCCACATCGAGCGGCCGGCCGGTGGTGATCATAGAACCAGACGCATCGTTCCATCCGCTGGAATTGGCCGTGGCGTAGACTCGCGAAGCGTAGCCGCTGCCTTCGACCGCCTGGCTCTGGAACGCGGACAGCTCGGCCTTGAAGCCTGTGGTGTTGACGTTCGCCAGGTTGAAGTTGTTGACGGCCTGGGCATTGAGGATCTCCTTTGCCCCGGTCATCGCCACATACAGCGCCTTGTTCACGTGCGTCTCTCAGTGCCGGATCAGATGCGCAGAATGGCCTGCGTGACCTGATTGGCGGTGTTGATCATCTGCGCGTTGGCCTGGAAATCGCGCTGGGCGGTGATCATGTTCACCAACTGCGCGGTCACGTTCACGTTCGACTGCTCGAGAGCGCCGGATTGGATGGTGCCGAATCCGGACCCGCCGGCGACGCCGTGGACCGCCGCGCCGGAGGAGAACGTCTCCTGCCACTGGGTGTTGCCGGTCTGAGCCAGGCCCTGCGGATTGGCGAAGTTCGCGAGCGCAACTTCGCCCAGCGTCTTCGACTGGCCATTGGTGAAATTCGCCTGCACCACACCACTCTGGCTGATATTGATGCCGGTGAGGCTGCCGGTCGTGTAACCGTTCTGCGCCACCGCGTTCACACCGAAGCTGTTGCCGTACTGGGTCGAGGTGCCGAAGTTGAATGCGATGTTCATCGGGTTCGCGCCGGTCGCGGGCGTATACGAACCGAAATTGACCACTCCATTGGCCGGCGACGTCAAAGTGCCGGCGCTCGAATAGGTCAAGGTTTGGGGGGAGCCAACTGAATTGCCGTCGACGTACAGCTGGGCGTTCCAGGTGTTCGCCGCGGCGCCCTTGACGAAGTACATCTGAGCGGTGTGAGCCGCCCCGAGGGAGTCGTATACCGTCAGAGACGTGGTGTTGTTGTACGAGGTCGGGTCGCTCGGATTGAGCGGGGTGGTGGTCGGTGCCGTGGCATTCGACGGCAGATTGAGCGTGATGTTCGCGGTGCTGGTCGCCTGGGGGGAGACCTGAGAGGTCGTCAATTGCAGGTCGGAGAGGCCGCCGGTGTTGAAGCCACCGGTGCTGAGCGGAGCGAAGCCCTGGACACGATCGCCGGAGGCGGTCACGAGGTAGCCGTTCGAGTCGACCTGGAAGGCGCCGTTGCGGGTATAGGAGAGTGCGCCGTTATTGCTGACGACGAAGAATCCGTTGCCGCTGAGTGCGAGATCCAGGTTGTTCGAGGTCGAATTGATGTTGCCCTGGGTGAACTGCTGAGCAATCTCCGAGGTCGCCACGCCGTTGCCGATGGCGGTTTGCGAGACGCCCTGCTGGGTCTGGGCGAAGAGACTCGAGAACTCGGCGCGCGATTGCTTGAAGCCGACCGTATCGACGTTGGCGATATTGTTGGCGGTCGTATTCAGATCCGAGTTCGCGGCGTTGATGCCGGAAAGGGCGAGTGCGAAAGGCATGGGTTTGGCTCCTTACATGACCTGGCTGACGGCGCTTAAGGGCAGCGACCCGCCATTGGTGTTCAGTGTCAGACTGTTCGTGGACGGGTCGAGTGTCACGCTGTTCACCTGGTAGGCGAGCTCCGGGGTGAGCGAGGATTGCGCGCCATTCGTGGTTGCGGAGATATTGAAGTTATACGTGCCGGCAGGGGCGGTGCCGCCCGAGTTCGTCGTTCCGTCCCACGTGAACGGAGTGACGCCGCTCTGCGGAGGGACCGAGAACGTTTTCACCAGCTGGCCGCTGGCGTCCGTGACCTGCACGGTGAGTGCGGTCGTGCCCGCCGGAACGTTGACGGCCCCGGTGATGCTTCCGCCGGCGGTGAGCGAGGCGGAATTGCCCGAGGCGATTACGGTGTGGCCGATCAGGTTGGTGCCGCTGAGGATCTGCGCGGAGGACATGGAGTTCGACAGCGCGCTCATCGAGTTCGACATGCTGCTGATGCCGCTCACTTCGCTCAGCGCCGAGAACTCGTTGACGAACTGGCTCGGATTCGTCGGCTGGGTTGGATCCTGATTTTGCATCTGCGTCACCAGCAGCTGCAGAAAATCGTTCTGGGTGAGTGCGAGCGAGCTGTTGGCGCTGCCGGCGGAGCTGCTGCTGGAGCTCGCCGACGCGGCCGCATTGGCGGCAGTCTGGGCGGCAAAAGCACTGATGGAGTTGTATGACATTGCGTGGGTTCCCGGTGCGGCTTGAGCGGTTAAATCTGGCCGAGTTTCAAAGTGTCGATCGCCAGCGTCTTCGAGGTGTTCAGGACCTGAGCGTCGTTCTGATAGGAACGCGACGCGGAGATCATGTCGACCATCTGCTCGACGACGTTGACGTTTGAGGAATAGACGTAGCCCTTTGCGTCGGCCATCGGGTTTCCAGGCTCGTAGCGAGCCGTCACCGGCGCGTTGCTCTGGACGATGCCATTGACGGCGACCGATGCGTCTGCGCCCTGCAGTGTGGCGGGTTCGCCCGGGGTCAGGGCTGCCTGCACGGCCTGGAAGACCGGGAAGCGCGCTTTGTAGGCGGTGCTAGCGCTGCTGCTGACGCTGTCGGCGTTGGCGAGGTTGCTGGCGACCGTATTCAATCGGACCGATTCGGCGGACATACCCGAACCGGCGATGTTGAAGATGTTGAAGAGTGCCATGACAAGCCTGCGAAAGTCTGTGGTGGGGGTTATTGCCCGGTGATCGCGGTCTTAAGTTGCGTGAAGCGCTGTTCGAGGAAAGTCAGCGCGGCCTGGTAGCGCACGGTGTTCTGGGCGAACTTGGCCTCCTCGAGCTGAGAGCTGACCGTATTGCCGTCGAGAGAGGGCGCGAGCGGTATTCGGTACTTGAGGAATTGCGCCGTGGACAAGCCTCCGGGTGTCGTCGGGGCGGTGACGTCGAGAGTGTTGTCCGTGGTCATCTGCAGCGCGCCGCCGCTGGTGCCGTTTGTGCCGGTTTGCGGATAGGCGGCCGCAAGGGCTGAGCGGAAGTCGATGTCACGCGCCTTGTATCCGGGCGTATCCGCGTTGGCCAGATTCGCCGCGAGTACCTCAGCTCGCTTGGAATACACCTGCAGGGCATCGGGCTGGACGCCAAGGTAGGTGTTGAGGTTGAACGGCATGTCGGAAAACCGGCGGTAAGGAAACCTGCCGGAGATGCAGCAAGACGCGTGCCAATGAGCTAAAACAGCCGTTTGGTGCGGATTGGGCGGCGTGAACCGTCGGGGAGTGTGACGTGGTTCACGGCTGCGCGGCGGAGGATTGCCGGCTGCGGCAGGTGCGGGAAGGCTGCGGCGCTGGGCAGAGTTAGCGGCCCGTGCGGCCGAGACTTAAGCCGCAGTGCCGGAACCGTAAAGATGATGAGTGCCATTTGGCCCGGCGTTTGCATCCTGTTCAGGCATGAAAGCATATGCGTCATTTTGTCGTCGTTCGCGCCGGTCCGCGGCTGCGGCAGGATTCTGTCTCCTGGTAATCGGCTGTGCCGGGCTTGCCCGCGGGGCCGTGGAGCCGATCGCGAGCATCCGTCATGCGGCCGAGCAGTTCGTGCGGTCGCAAATGCCCCCTGGCGAACAGAGCATCGTGGTCCATGCCGGTGCGCTCGACTCGCGTCTGCGGCTTGCGCGCTGTCAGGGTCCCTTACAGGCCGGAATGCTCGCCGGCGCGCGGTTGCAGCCGAATATGTCCATTTCGGTCGGATGCCATGCCGGCGCCCATTGGACGCTCTATGTTCCGGTGAGTATCGAATCGCGCATCGACGTTTGGGCTTTGCGCCAGCCGGAGAATGCCGGGGCGCAGCTCACGAGGGCGGATCTGGCACCCGAGACGCGGCTCGTGTCCGGTGTCGCGGCCGGATACGTCACAAATTTGGCGCTGCTTTCGCGCAGCACGTTACGCCACCCGATGCCGGCCGGTGCCGTGCTGCACGCCAGTGATCTGCTGGCAGATTTCATGGTGCGCCAGGGGCAGCAGGTGACCTTGATTGCCTCGATCGACGGGATCGAGGTTCGCGCCACGGGGGTGGCACTGCAGGATGGACGCTACGGCGAGCTCATCCGGGTCCAGAACCCGGCATCCAAGAAGGTCGTGCAGGGCACAGTAGGGGATGCTCACGTGGTTTATGTCTCACCCTAAAGTTTCCTCGCAGCACGCCGATACCAGGACAAGGGTGCTCGAGGAGAGCAGTGATGTCGAGCAAAATCAACGGCTTAAATGGCGCTCCGGCGGTGGTCGACACCGGCGCGGGTGCGCGGCGCGCGGCCGAGGCGGCTAGCGGCCAGGCGTCGGGATCGACGGCGGCAGCGCATTCGGGCGGCTCGGACGTTCATATCACCGATTCCGCCAGTTTCCTCTCGGGTCTGGCCCAGCATCTGAGCTCGCTGCCGGCGGTGAATTCCGGCCGTGTCGCGCAGTTGCAGTCGGCCATCGACAGCGGCACCTATACGGTTCAGCCGCACGTCGTGGCCAGTCAACTGATGCAATCCGAGCAGACGCTGGCGCAGATCCACGGAGGTTGATCGATGGATCCGCACGTCTGCCGCGAACACCTGACCGAACTGTTTCGGGAAGAGTCGACGCTGCTGGCTGAGCTCGAGCAGCTGCTCAGCCGCGAGGCCGGCATTCTTGAAGGCTCGGACATCCTGGAAATCGAGCAGACGACGCGGGCGCGCCAGGAACGCATGGGCGCGCTGGCTCGGCTCGAAGAGCAGCGCCGCTCGCTGTGCGCCATGCACGGCTTCGCCGCCGACCGGGCGGGACTGGAGTCGGTGATGGCATGGTGCGACCCGCGAGGCATGCTGACTGAGTCATTGCGCGATTGCGCGACCCGCGCAGTGCGCTGCCGCGAACTCAATGACCACAACGGCGTGCTCGTGACGGCGCGGCTGAAGCGGGTGGAAAGCCTGCTCGGGACGTTGACCGGCCGGCCGACGCGCACGGATACTTACGGACCGCGCGGCTATGGAGTCGCATCGATCCGTTCGGGTCGCGTCCTCGGGGCAGCCTGACCTACTGGCGCAATTGGGCGCGATTTGCGTCTCACCGGCCGTTCAGTCCGGTGCCCTGCTGGGCCGAGAGAAACGACCGGCCTGAAGGGCCATCTACCACATCCTCTGGGCCCCTGCGCCCGCACGGTGCTTCCTCACCCCGCGGCGCTCGCGAATCCCGGTGTTCGTGGATTAAGATTCCGCGCTCGTGAGCCCTCGGAGCTGCCATGCGCTTTGCGATCACGCTGACCGACCGCTACTTGCCTGTGCTCGAGGCGTTTCTGGCGGCCGGCTGGCAGCCGGTGAAGCTGTTCACATCCTCGGTCGACGACCGCATCTTCCACAATAAACTCTCGCTCGAGCGCGCGCAGCAGCTCGATATTCCGGTGCAGATCTCGCGCATGGTCGATTCGGATCTGCTCGACCTGAATGCCCGCGGCTGCGATGCGCTCGTGGTGGCGAGCTACCGGTGGCGGATCGGCGACTGGCAGCCCCATCTGCGTTACGCGGTCAATTTTCATCCCTCGCCACTGCCGATCGGCCGTGGTGCCTATCCGCTGGTGCGCGCGATCCTCGACGGGCACACCCGCTGGGGAATCAGCTGCCACAAGCTCACGGCGCGTTTCGACAGCGGAGACATTCTCGCGCAGGAGACCTTCCCGATCGCACCGGAGGAGTGTCACGAGTCTTTGGATTTGAAGACTCAGTTGGCATCAGGCGCACTCGCTGGCCGGGTCGCCCGCAATTTCGAGGCACTGTGGCGCGACGCGACGGCCCAGGGTGAGGGGAGTTACTGGAAGCTCTTTACTGACGCGGAGCGCACCCTGGACTTCAATCAGCCGGTCGAGCGCATCATGCGCACCGTTCGTGCCTTCGGCGAGTACGAATGCCTGGCCAAGGTCGCCGAGGCTCAGGTCTACGTGCGCCGAGCCGTGGCCTGGGAGGCAAAGCACACCCTTGCACCCGGGACGGTGGCCCATAACTCCGCGATGCGCCTGGTGGTGGCTGCGCGCGACGGCTACGTCGGCCTGCTGGAATGGAGTCTGATCGCACCGGGCGCGCTGGCCCAGCGGATCGGCCGGTAGATTTGTCTCGCCCGGAGGGCGCCGATGACTTTACCCTAGCGCTTCGTGCAGGGCGGCGATCTCCTGGGCGGATTCCTCTAGCAGCGTTTCGCACGCGAGCGGTGCGAGCTGCAGACGCTGCAGCGGGCGCGCCTCGCCCAGCCGCTGGCGCAGGTCTTCCTCATCGTCGAGGTCTGCGAGCAGCGTCCCGGCGATCAGCACGTCGGTCAGCGTCACCGGGCCGCGCGCATCGCGCTCGTAATTCTCGGACTCCTGGACGGCCTGGACGATCTCATCCGCCATGCTCCAGTTCTCGAGCAGCGCGGCGGCGATGCTCAAGTGCCATGCCTGCTCAATCGCCCGATATGCGGCAGCGTCGTGGAACAGTGAACGGTGAGCACTTGCACGCGTGAGGATGTAGAGGCGCCCGACGCCTTGTAGCAGGCCACACAGCAGCGCGGTGTCGGGCGTCACCCCCGTCTGGCGCCGGGCGATCACGAAACTGAGACTTGCGACCTGCACGCTGCGCTTCCACAGATCCCCGAGCTGCGCTTCCATGCCACGCAGCGCGGTCGCCCCGCGCAGCTGCCGTACCGCGAAGGCGATGGTTGCCGAACGCACGATGTCGAGCCCGACGCGGGCCACGGCGGAGCGTAAATCTGAGACCGGCAGGGTGCCTGGATTGAGCGCCACCGAATTGGCCATGCGCATCAGTTGGGTGGCGAGGACCGGTTCACCACCGATGACGCGTACGATGCGGCCAAGATCGGCGTTGGGGTCGCTCAGCACGCGTTGTACCCGCATCACGATATGCGGGAACCCGGGGAGCTCGACCTTGCCGCCGGACAGCTCCGAGGCGAGCTCGCGTACGAATGAGAAGGCAATATCCTGGTCCGCGGTCGGAGCCATCGCCGAGATTCTGCCGGTCTCAGTGTTCAATTGCGGCTGCATGGGCAGATCATCCTGCACGGCCGAGTTCACACCCCGAGAGCATCGCGCAGCGCGGTGATCTCGTGGTCCGATTCCTCGATGAGATTCGCATAGCTCGCCGAATCGATGCCAAGCCGGCGGCAGGCCGTCACGTCGTGCATATTCAGTTCCAGCGTCTCCGGGTGATCTTTGAATGCGCTGAGCAACTGGCTCACGGTGAGCACATCGGTCAGATCGGGCGGTCCCGCATGCTTGCGTTCCAGGTCCTCGTATTGACTGACTGCCTCCACGATTTCCCCGGCCATTTCCCAATTCTCCAGCAGCGCCTTGGCGATCGAGGCATGCCAGTCGCGCACGATGGTGGCGTACGTGGCCTGATCGGAGAGCAGATTGGGATAGCTGGTGACGCGGGTGAGGATGTACAGTTTGCCGATGCCGTGCAGCAGGCCGCCGAGCATCGCGGTGTCCGGGTTGACCCGGCTGAACCGTTTGGCGACCACGTACGACATCGCAGCGACTGCGGCGCTCGTGCGCCAAAGGTCATCGAGCGGCTGCTCCAGACCTTTCAGATTCTCGCTCTTCTTGAGCTGCGACATTGCAAAGGCGATGGCCGCGCTGCGCACCATATTGAACCCGAGCCGGGCAATGGCGCTGCGCAGCTCTATGATCGGGCGGCCACTGAAATTGATCGCGGCCGAATTGGCGATCTGCAGCAAACGCGCGGCGAGCATCGGCTCGGAGCCGACGATGCGAGTGACCTTCTCCTGGGTTACCTCATCGTCGGCGAGTACCTGGCGGACGCGCAGCGCGATATCCGGGAAGCTCGGCAGTTCCACCTTGCCTTTGGACAGTTCGGCCGCAAGTTCCTGTACGAAGGCAAAGACGTCCGAACTGCCGACGGCAGCGGTGGTGGGGGAAATCTCTTCAGCGGGAGTACTCAAAGCGGCGGCCTCGTCTTACATCTGTGTATCGGCGGGAAGCGATGGGACTTGATAGCGTCTTGCCAATCTCGTCCACTGCTCACCTGGCGCTCGAGTCCTGCGCCGCTCGGGACTCGCGCGTAATGTCCATGGTGTCGGCCAACGAAAGGATTTTGGCAGCCACGTTCTCCAAAGGTATGACATGTTCGGCGGCGCCGATGGCGACCGCCTCGCCCGGCATGCCCCACACGACGCTCGACGCCTCGTCCTGGGCGATGGTGTGACTGCCGTTGTCGAGCATCTCCTTCAGACCGCGGGCCCCGTCCTTGCCCATGCCCGTGAGAATTGCCCCGATCGCGTTGCGGCCGACGTTCTGGGCGACGGAGCGAAAGAGTACATCCACCGACGGCTTGTGCCGGTTGACCGGAACGCCGTCGTCGAGGCGGCAAATGTAGCGGGCGCCATCGCGGATGACCATCAGATGCTGATCGCCCGGCGCAATGTACACGTGTCCTGCGAGGACTTGCTGCCCGTCCTGCGCCTCCATGACAGAAACGGCGCAGCAATCGTTCATGCGTCGAGCAAATGGCCCGCTGAAAGCTTTCGGGATGTGCTGCGTGATCACCACCCCAGGGCTGTCGGGAGGGAGGCGGGTGAGCACTTCCTTGATGGCCTCTGTGCCGCCCGTCGAGGCGCCGATGGCAATGATCCGATCGGTGGTCCGTAAGGGCCGCGCTGCTCCGCCGCGTGGCAATACGGCATCGACGCTGTGTGCCGGCCCGGGGGGGCGTGGCGCGATGCGCCGAGGATCGAGTGCGCGCACGCTCGCGCGGGCGGCTGTGCGGATCTTGTCCGCCAATTCATTGCCATATTCAGCAAATGTCGCCGCCAGATCAATCTTCGGCTTGGGCAGGTAATCGACGGCCCCGAGCGAAAGCGCATCCAGGGTCACATCGGCGCCGCGCTCGGTCAGCGAGGAAACCATGACCACGGGCATGGGGCGCAAGCGCATCAGGTTGCGCAGGAAGGTGATGCCGTCCATGCGTGGCATTTCGACATCGAGCGTGATGACGTCGGGATTGAGGCGCTTGATCTTCTCCCGCGCGGCATGCGCATCCGCAGCAGCTCCGACGACCTCGATATCGCGTGCAGCGCTCAGCATTTCCGTCAGCAGCGTTCTCACCAGCGCCGAATCGTCCACGATCAGCACTCGAATGCGCTCGCACACCGCGTTGACACGCTCGCCCGACAGGTTCCCGCCCTGAGCCATCATTCGAACAGCTCCACGTCGCCGCCGCTGGATTGCCGTCCGAGGCTCTCGAGGTACAGCTGCTCGTGGCGGCTGATGATGCGATTCTCGATCGGACGCAACTTGCGCAACCTCGCACGACCGGTGACCGGAAAATAGACGACCTTGCGAGGCTGGGTGCCGCCGAGATCCTCCGCGGCAACGCCATAGCCTTCGAGCGTTAAGTAGTTGCGGATGAAGCGGATATTCCGGCCCCCGACATCCGTCATTGCGGCCAGAATCTGTCCCCCGCCAAACAATTTGATCTCGAGCCGTTCACGTGCGGCGCCGAGTTTCAGCAAATCGTTGATGAGGCTCTCCATCGCGTATGAGCCATATCGGGTGGCGAGGCCGACCGCCGGGTCGAGCCAATCATTCGGCCCCACCGCGGTGTCCTCGGGCAGCATGAAATGGTTCATTCCGCCGACCCCGCGCTGCGGGTCACGTACGCAGGCCGAGACACACGAACCGAGCACGGTGCTGATCGCCTCTTCACCACGCGAAACGTAGTACTCTCCCGGCAGGATCTTCACCGTCCAGCCGTTCTCTCGGTCCCAGTGCCGTTCGAAATGCTCGAATCCGGGGACCGCAGCCGGTGGTTCGGCGGCGCTTGTGCTAGAAGCGCGAGCGAACGCAGCCGAAGCGCGCGGCTCAGACACGCCGGTAAATGGACTTGCCGATGAGGGCATAGCTGTCACTGACCTTGAACAGACTCTCGGAATGACCGAGAAAGAGCAGATCGCCGGGGCGCTGCAGTTGGCTGATGCGCGCGAACAGGTCGCGCTGTGTTTCCTTGTCGAAGTAAATCACCACGTTGCGGCAAAACACGACGTCTAATGGTCCCTTCATCGGCAGGGATTGCATAAGATTGAGTTTCTTGAACGTGATCAGAGCAGCCAGTTCCGGCGCAATCTGCCGAGCGCTGCTGCGCCCATCGTGGGGATCGCGAAAGAATCGGGCCTGTCGCTCGGTCGACACGCCGTTCAGCCGCTCGAGCGGGTAGACGCCGCGGCGAGCTCGCTCGAGCACCTCGGAGTCAAGATCCGTAGCCAAAACGCGAACATCCCAGCGTTCCGGGTGTGGAAGCGTCTCGAGCAGCGTCATGGCGATCGAATAGGGCTCCTCGCCCGTCGAGCAGGCGGCTGACCAGATCCGCAGCCGCCGAGTGCCGCGCGGGTCAGCGATGAGCGGGGCGAGCCACTGATCGCGCAGATATTGAAAGTGATGCGGCTCGCGGAAAAATGACGTGAGATTGGTGGTGATCGCATTGCATAGCTCGGTCACCTCGTGCTTGTCGTGTGCGATCAGTTCGCGGTATTCGGCGAATGTATGCAGCCGCAGCGCACGCAGGCGCCTCGTCAGACGCCCGTAGACCAGTTCGCGCTTCTGTTCGGTCAGATGAATACCCGTGAGGGACTTCACCAGCGTGCGTAACGCCTGGAAATCACCCTCGCTGAACACGAATTCGCGTGCGCGATGCGTACTGGGCTCGGGCAGGGGCGCGGCGTGCATGGTCAAAACAGCTCCACGCTGCCTTCCTCGGCATGCAGATGCACCGGCATCGGCACGTCCTCGCCGGGCAGCAGCAGGTTGAATAGCAGCCAATGCGACTCGGAGGTGAAATGCGCACGCAACCGATCGCGCAGCGCAGGCCAGCCGGGCGGACTCGGTCCGCTCGGCTGAACGGTCGTCGCGCTGGCCAGCAGGTCTCGAACCTGCGACAGCTGCTGCACCATGCGGTCGTGAAACTGTAGACTTTCAATGCAGGTGGCGAGTTCGGCACGCACATCGTCCGAAGCGAGCGGCAGCATGGCCGAAAGACGGGCGAGCGCCCGACCCAAAGCATCGACCGGAGTCAACGACTGATGCAGCGCTAACTCGATCAGTGCCGCAGCCGTGGCCGCCGCCTGCTCGAGGTCATCGGCGCCGTGTGCGGACGGCGCGGGAGAATTTGTCTGTCGCGTCATGTCTGACCAGCGTCAATGTGCCATAACCGCGAAGGGTGCACGCGGCCGTGCCGCGGCGCTCCGTCTTCGGCGCGTGCGACCAGAGCTGGAGCGGGGCGTAACCCCTTGCCGGTACGGATATTAAGCTCAGCTATGCTTGGACTTGAAAATCTGCACCTGCTGGTTGAACTGCGAAGCGATCTGCTTCAGCTGATCCACGGCTGCATTGTGCAGACTGACCTGGTCGTCCGCGCTCATCTGGTTCTGGCGTACCTCGAATTTCAGACACTGCAGATAGGTCTGCACGTCGTGGTTGTATTCCTCGACGGTGTGCATCGCAGTGACCATTTGCTGCTGGCTCGCGGTGGCGCCGTCTGGCAACTTGCTCGGCGCGGGCGGTAGGTGGCAATTGGCATACGCGGCAGGCAGGCCGATCGCACAGGAGACAGCCAGGGTGGCCAGGGCTTTCTTCGCGGATTTCATTTCAAACCTCGTTGCAAGCGTAGTGTAGACAAGGGAACGACCAAAAAACGGAAATGGGTCAGCTGAGCACCTTGCTGACGGTGGCGAGCAGCCGATCGGGATTAAATGGCTTGACAAGCCAACCGGTCGCTCCGGCAGCCTTGCCCTGTTGCTTGCGCTCCACCGTCGCTTCGGTGGTGAGCACCAGCAGCGGCACGAAGCGGTAGCCGGCGCGGGCACGCAGCTCGCGCACCAAGGTGATGCCGTCCATGTTCGGCATGTTCACGTCGGTGATAACCAAATCGAACTTCTGGCGCTCGGCGATCTGCAATGCTTGGACGCCGTCGGCAGCCTGCTCGACTTGATGCCCGGCACCGGTGAGCGTAATTCCGACCATCTGGCGCATGGCCGCCGAATCGTCAACCGCGAGTATCCGTGCCATCGTTATGCTCCGCTGTTCTTGTCAAAGGGCTGCATGATTCAGAATTCCTGCCACTCGGCGTCCTCGTCCACCGCGGGTGCGGCGGCACGCGTTGCCACAGCGGCAAGTTTGGGTGCCCGGCTGGCGGGCGGGGGTGAGCCCGCCGGACGGGCCTCACCTGGCTTGCGTGCCGACCACGGGCGGCTCGTACTGCGGCGTTCGGCGCGCGGTGCGCCGGCGCTTTTAGTCTTCAAAGACAGCGCGGTGGTCGACGGTCGTTCGGCAGCTAGCGATCGAGCTGCATCGACCAGTGCCGCCTGTGTGGCGCCGACGTCGAAGCGCGCCAGCATCTCGTTCAGGCCGCTCGCCTGTTCCACCATGGCCTGCGAAGCGGCGGTGGCCTGCTCGACCAAGGCCGCATTCTGCTGGGTCAGCTCATCCATCTGCATGACCGCCCGGTTGACCTGTTCGATGCCCGCAGCCTGTTCACGCGACGCGGCGGCAATCTCAGCGACGATGTCGGAGACTTTCTTCACGGACGATACGATCTTCTCTAGTGTCTGACCGGACTGAGTCACCAGCACCGAGCCATCTTCGACCTTGCGCACCGAATCCTGAATCAGTTCTTTAATTTCCTTAGCCGCGGTGGCCGAGCGGCCGGCGAGGCTGCGAACCTCGCTCGCGACCACGGCAAAGCCGCGGCCTTGTTCGCCCGCCCGGGCTGCTTCGACGGCCGCGTTCAGCGACAGCAGGTTCGTCTGGAAGGCGATCTCGTCGATCACCCCGATGATGTCTGCGATTCGCTTCGAGGCATCGTTGATGTCGCTCATCGCAGCGACGGCCTGACTGACTACGGTGCCGCCCTTCTCGGCCTGATCGCGGGCGGCAAGCGCCAGCTGATTGGCCTGCGAAGCATTGTCGGCGTTCTGCTTGACGGTGGTGGTCATTTCCTCCATCGAAGAGGCGGTCTCCTCGAGCGAGGAGGACTGCTCCTCGGTGCGCTGCGATAGGTTGGCGTTGCCGCAGGAAATCTCATCGGCTCCGCGGTGCACCTCTCCGGCGACCTGCTTGACCCGCGAAATGACCTCGGACATGGTGTCGGCGAGGCGGTTGACGCCGCAGCCCATCATTTCGAAGAAGCCGGTCTTGCCGGCGAGGTTGATGCGCTTGCTCAGCTGTCCGGCGACCACCGCCGAGAGCATGTCCTGCACTTCCCGCTCGACTGCCACCTCCTGCGTCCGATCGAACCACTCCAGTACGACACCAAGGCGCTCGTGGTGCTCGTTGGTCACCGGGTTCATGGTCACGGCATAGGTGTGACCGCCAACGGTGAGCGTTGCGCGATGCGGCTGCGTGAGCTTCGCGAGCATGGCGCGCTGGTGGCTTGGATTCTTGTGGAACGTATCGATGTTCGCGCCGTTCAGCCGGCGGACGTCGAATCCCGGAAGTTCGCGACGGATATCGCTCTCGGCGTCGCGCAGCGACTTTTCAAGCGCGGGATTCAGGTATTGAATGTTGTAGTCTCCATCGGCAACCATCACGCCCGAAGAGACACTGTCGAGCGCCTCGCGAATGCGGGCATTCTCCGCTGCCGCGGTGCGTTCGGCTTCGATCTGGCTGCGCAGCTTGCTCTGCATCTGGTCCAAGGCTCTGAGGACCTGGTTGCCCTCGTCGCTGCCGTCGATCTCGATGCTGTTGTCGTACCGACCAGATGAGATGCTCTCAAAAACCTTGATGGCGCGGCCGATGACGTCAGCGAGCGCACGGGCGATCACCCAAGAGAGCGCGAGAGCGATCAGCATGGCCGCGAGAGTGATGCCGACCGTCACACTGCGTGCCACTGTAACCTGACTCAGTCGCTGCTGTACCACGGCGTCCATGGCGGCGTAGCTCGAGTCGAGCAGCTTCTGCAGGTTAGAATTGACCCGTCCGGTGCTGTGGAACAGATCGGCCGTCGTAATCGTGATCTTCTTCGCGTCCAGGATGCGCGAGTGGATCACGTCGAACGATGTATTGAATGCCGATAGCGCCGCGTTCAGCTGTGGACGAATCTTGGCCCGATCGGCGCTCGAGGCGCCATTCAGGTCTCGCTCCGCTTGGGCGAAGTCTCGCAGGACCTGCCGGTGGTAGATCTGAATCGCACGCTGATCGCTGCCACCAAGGTAGCCCTTGATTGCGGCGCTGGTGGCGTACCACTGCATTTCTCCGGCGGCAATCAGTGCGCCAGGGACATCGCGGGTTGCAACCTGTATGAGTGCAGCGGTCTGCGGCGATGGGTCGACGTTAAGCGCAGAGCGCGTCGCGACGATGTGCCCGAGGCCGACGAGCTTCGCAAGGAGTGCATCGTGCGCGCTCACCGCCTGATCCGCGGTGAGCTTCAATTCCCCGGCAATGAGCGTATTCCAACCCTGTTCGATCGAGTGCCACTGGCTGTTCACCCGCAGAGCGCGTCCTGCGGTCGCGTTGACCGCACTGACTCGAGCAATGAGCGTGCGCATGCGCGCTTCGGATGCTGTCACGGCGGCCGCGCGGCTCTGGTCGCCGGTCAGCAGCGCAAACAGCTGACTGCGGTGGTTCTCAGTTTCGGCGAGCACGGCGCCAAGGCTGTGCGCGTAGTGCGCCCCTTGGAGTTCATTGCGTGCTTGGCTCACCTCATGGTTCGCGGAGCTCAGATAGAAGGTCCCGAGCAGCGCGGTCGGGACCGCCATCGCGACCACCAGCAGCAGCAGCTTCTGCCAGAGTTTCAGGTGGTTTAGAAATTGCATATTCTGAGATCCTGAGGCTGAAAGCGGAGTGGTTGCCGATCTGGCGCCAGCGTCAGCGGCTCTTGCCCGCTGCGAGTCGCGGCGGCTCTTCGGCGCCCGCGGTCGCGGCGGCTGGCGCGTTGTTCGCATCAGCCGGAATTGCTACCGCGGACCCGGCCAGGCGGAAGCGTCCCAACGTATCGTTCAGGTCACGAACCTGAGCGCTCATGACCTGCGAGGCGGCGATCGTCTCTTCGACCAACGCCGCGTTCTGCTGCGTGATCTGGTCCATCTGCATCACGGCACGGTTGACCTGCTCGATCCCCGCGGATTGTTCGCGCGAGGCCGCGGCGATCTCGGCAACGATATCCGAGACCTTCTTTACGGCGGTGACGATCTCAGTCAGAGTCTCACCGGAACGGGTTACGAGCCGTGCGCCGTCACCAACTTTCGCGACGCTATCCTGGATCAGACTCTTGATTTCCTTCGCCGCAGTCGCGGAGCGACCGGCGAGGTTGCGCACTTCGCTCGCCACCACCGCAAAGCCGCGACCCTGTTCCCCGGCACGAGCGGCTTCCACGGCCGCATTGAGCGCCAGCAGGTTCGTCTGGAAGGCAATTTCATCAATTACCCCGATGATGTCGGCAATCTTCTGTGCCGATTCATCGATACCGCTCATCGCGCTGACCGCCTTGTCGACCACCGCAACGCCCTGCTCAGCTTGTTCGCGAGCGGCGAGTGCCAGCTGATTCGCCTGTGCGGCGTTGTCGGCGTTCTGCTTGACCGTGGTGGTCATCTCTTCCATGGAGGACGCAGTCTCTTCGAGTGAGGACGCCTGCTCTTCCGTGCGGCTCGAGAGATTCGTATTGCCGAGGGTGATCTCTTCAGCGCCCATGGAGATCTCCCGGGCGGAACCCTTCACTCTCGCCACGATCTCCGCAAGGTTGTCGGCGAGACGATTCACACCTTCTCCGAGGGTTGCGAAGAAGCCGGTCTTGTCGCCGAGGTTGATGCGCCGGGTGAGATCGTCGTTGGTCACGGCGCCTATCACACCCTGCATTTCCTGCTCAACTAGAACTTCTTGTGTGCGCAGCTTCCATTCCATGACGGTTCCGAGGCGCACGCCCTGCGGGTCCCGTACCGGATTGGTGGTGATGCGGAATACGAGGCTTCCGTAGCTTCGATCCTCGCTACGCGGAGCAGTCAGCCCATCGAGTGTCCGGCGTTCCTCTGCGGGGGAGGTCGAGAGTGACTCCAGGCCGGCACCGAGCAGATGTTCGGCTGAGAAATCCCGCAGAGATTTAAATTCGCTGGCGTGATCGGCGAAGCCGGTACGGGCTGATTCGTTGAGATAAATGATTTTATGCGAGGTATCGGCGAGGAGGACGCCGGTCGAGGTCTTGTCGAGCGCCTGGCGGATGCGCGCGTTTGCAGTAGCGAGCTGCCGCTCACTGGCAAGCTGAGCCTGCAGTTTGCTCTGCATGGAGGCGAGGGCGCCAAGCACTTGGCCGAGTTCGTCCCGCCGCCCGCTGTCGATGGCATTGTCGTAATGACCTTCGGCAATGCGGTCGAATACCTTGACGACCTGGCGCAACGGACTGCGCACGGCCTTCTCGGTGGACCAGGTGAGCGCGTGAACAAGCCCGACGGCGAGCAGCACCAGCGCGATGTCGAACACCAGTCCGGCCCGCAGAGACTGAACGCGCGACGCGAGCGTCGTGGCCGCTGCTGCACCGCTTGCATCAACCAGGTGCATCAGTGTCCCGTTGAGGTCGGTACCGGCGTCGTAGAGTGTGCCGGTGGGAATCTTAACGTTGCTGGCATTGACGATGCGCGTGGCCACGGTCTGGTAGAAGGCAGCCGCCTGGGCCCGGGCGTGCTCGAGGACGCGTTTCAGCGGAGCGCGCACGCTCTGCGGAACCTGCGTGAGCGCTGCGCCGACCGAATCCAAAGCACTGTTCAGCCGTGCGAGTGAAATCTGGATGCCCATGCGGTCATCCCCGCCGAGGTAGCCCTTGGCGGCTGCATTGACTGCGTAGCGGCGCAGCGCGGTCTCGGCTGCGAGAGCTGCCGGAGCGTACTGGCTTGCGATCTGTTGCAGACTGCGGCTCGCCTGCGCCGGATCAGAGTCCGCCAGTGAACCAGCCGCCACCGCATCGCGCAGACGACCGATCCGCACGAGCAGGTTCTGATGTGCGGCTGTGAGTTGGTGAGCGTTTAAGTGTGCGGAATCGCTCTCCAGCGTGCGCCACTGCGCCGCTATGGCGCTGAGATCCTTGCGCACGCCATAACGCAGGCCGAGGCGTGCATTGATCTGCTGCAGCTTGGCCAGTGCTGCGTCGGCCGCAGCGCTGGCAGCCTGTGTGGCCGCCGCGCGCGAGCGATCTCCGCTTGCTAGCGCATCCGCCCGGCCTTCATGCGACAGCACTGCGGCCTGGAACGACGCGATGGCGTGAAGGTAAGCGCTGCCTGCGAGTTCGGCGCGGGACTGCTCGAGTTCGCCGCTGGTGCTGCGCAGGTAGAAAAATCCCACCACGGTGGCGGGCAGACTCATCGCCAGCACCAGCACGGCAAGGTTCTGCCAGAGCTTCATGTGATTGAGCCTAGTGAGGCGCATGCGATCAACCTCCAACGGCGCGGCGCGGCGGCGCAACCGCAGGACGCGTCTCGGCACTCGTATGCGCCGAGGCGGTGCGTCGGTAACGCGCCATGTTTTCATCGAGCGAATCGACGAGGACGGACATATTGCGTGCCGCGGCGCTCGCCTGCTCCACGAGGCTGGCGTTCTGTTGCGTCAGCTCGTCCATCTGCATCACGGCCCGGTTCACCTGTTCGATTCCGGCCGACTGCTCACACGAGGCGGCAGCGATTTCAGCGACGATGTCGGAAACTTTCTTAACCGACGCCACGATCTCCTCGAGCG
The DNA here is from genome assembly GCA_021849615.1 of Pseudomonadota bacterium. Lineage (GTDB taxonomy): Bacteria > Pseudomonadota > Gammaproteobacteria > Steroidobacterales > Steroidobacteraceae > 13-2-20CM-66-19. The sequence continues at coordinate 37,851 of JAJZSQ010000006.1, read as the reverse complement.
TCTGGCCAGACTGCGTGACCCGCGTCGAGCCGTCCTCGACTTTGCGCACGCTGTCCTGGATCAGGCCCTTGATCTCCTTGGCGGCCGTCGCGGAGCGACCCGCGAGGCTGCGCACCTCGCTTGCGACCACGGCGAATCCGCGGCCCTGTTCGCCGGCACGGGCAGCTTCCACGGCGGCGTTCAGCGCGAGCAGGTTGGTCTGAAAGGCGATCTCGTCGATCACGCCGATGATGTCGGCGATCTTCTTCGAAGAATGATTGATATCCGACATTGCCGCGATCGCCTGATTGACGATCACACCGCCGCGTTCGGCCTGGTCACGTGCGGCGAGCGCCAGCTGATTGGCCTGGGCGGCATTGTCGGCATTCTGTTTGACCGTAGTAGTCATCTCTTCCATCGAGGAGGCAGTTTCCTCGAGGGAGGACGCCTGTTCCTCGGTGCGCTGGGAGAGATTTTCGTTGCCGGCAGCAATTTCATCGGCAGCGCGCCTGACATCCTCGGTCGTGGATTGAATGCCTTGTACGATCGAGCCAATGTTCAGAATGAGCATGTTGACGGTGTCGGTCAACGCCCGAAGTTCCGAATTGTCGTGCGCCACCGAAGCGCGACGGGACAAATCGCCGCCGATGGCTGCATTCACTGCGTCGCGGACGGCGGCGACGGTGTCGCGCAACTGCGCCTGCAGGGCGGTCACGGCCTCGTCTTCTCGGCGTTGTATCTCGGGGGCGATGCGCTGCTGCATGCGCTGCGCTTCGGCCTGCTCGCGGTCACCGCGCAGCCTGATGCGCAGCCCCTCCAGGGCGCTGGCAAGGGGCGCGTATGCGCCCGTCGCGGGGTCCGGCGGGGATTCCAGGCGTCCTTCGGCAAGCGCCTCGGCGCTGCGTGCGGCGCCCGCGAGCGCCCCTTGCGCGATGCGTCCACCGAAATAGGCGAGTGCGCCGCCGCCAGCGAGCGCAGCGGCGGCGAGCCACAGCGCGAGTGTGCCCCCGGCGCCGAGCGACAGCGCGCCGCCGAGCAGCACCAACGGTACGACGGCGCTGAACAGCAGCAGGCGCAAAGTAAGCGGAAATTCGCGCAGGGGTTGCATGAATTCAGGCTCCCTCAGGCGGCATCCGCGGCAAGCGGTTCTGTGTCTTCGCCAGCGCCGATGGCAGTGAGTTCCCGACCGATCAGCCGGTCGATGTCGAGCAGGACCACCATCCGTTCGGCGATCGTCACCAGACCGAGCAGATATTCGGTCGCGCCGCGTTCGCCGAGTTCGGGAACGGGCTTGACCTCGGCTGCATTGACGTCCACGACGTCGGACACGCCATCGACCACCACGCCGAAATCGCGGCGGCCGGCCGGGGTGAGCACCGACATGACGATGATGACTGTGATGGCGGTGTACTCGGCGTGCTCGAGCGCGAAGCGCATGCGCAGGTCGACGATCGGCACGATCGAACCGCGCAGATTCAGTACGCCGAGGACGTGCGCAGGCGCGTGCGGGATCTTGGTGACTGCGGTCCAGCCCCGAATTTCCTGCACGCGCAGGATGTCGACCCCATAGGTTTCGCTGCCGAGGACGAAGGTCAGCACCTGACGCGATTCGACGCCATGCTGCCTTTCACCGTTTGTATTTGCCGACATTGCCATGACTCCTAGCCCGAACGGGGCTCACGCCGTGATGCGCATCGATGCGACGCGAATCAAACCTGGGACATCGAGGATCAGCGACACCGAACCGTCCCCGAGGATGGTCGCGCCGGAGATGCCTTCGATGTGTCCGTAATTGGTTTCCAGTGACTTGATGACGACCTGCTGCTGGCCGAGCAGGTCGTCGACGAACAGTCCGGCCCGGCATCCGTCGCCCTCGGCCACGACGACCAGGCCCTCGTGCAGCTCATGGGTGCGCGGCGCGACCCCGAACAGTTCGTGCAGCCGAATGATCGGCAGGTAGTCGCCGCGGAACGAGAACACCTCACCCTTGCCGCTCAGGCGGCTCAAATTGCCGTTCTTCAGCTGCATCGATTCGACGATGGAGATGAGCGGCACGATGTAGGTTTCGCTGCCGACGGCCACGGATTGCCCGTCGACGATCGCGAGCGTCAATGGCAGCGTGATCGTGAAGCGCGAACCGCGGCCGGATTGGCTGTTTACCTCGATTTTGCCGCCGAGGGATTTCACATTGCGGCGCACGACGTCCATGCCGACTCCACGGCCTGAGACATCCGTCGTCTTTTCGGCGGTGGAAAATCCGGGCAAGAAGATCAGTTCGTAGATCTCGGCGTCGGAGAGCGTGTCGTTCGCACCGACGAGTCCGCGTGAACGCGCCTTGGCAAGGATGCGATCCTTGTCGAGACCGCCGCCGTCATCACTGACCTCCACGGCGATGTTGCCGCCGCGGTGGGCGGCATCGAGGTGAACGGTGCCGGCGGCTGGCTTGCCCGCAGCGATGCGTTTCTCGGGCGGCTCGATGCCGTGATCGATGCAGTTGCGCACGAGGTGTACGAGCGGGTCGCCGATCTTCTCGAGGACCGTCTTGTCGAGCTCGGTCTGTTCGCCGGTGAGTTTCAGTTCGATCTGTTTGCCGAGCCGGTGCGCCAGGTCCCGAACCATGCGCGGGAAGCGGCTGAAGACGAAGCTGATCGGCAGCATGCGCACGCGCATGACGCTTTCCTGCAACTCGCGCATGTTGCGCTCGAGTTGCCCGAGACCGGCGCGCAGCTGTTCGGCCTGTGGCCCCTCGAACTGCCCGCCCAGCTGGCTGAGCATCGCCTGCGTGATCACCAGTTCACCGACGGTGTTCATCAGTTCGTCGATCTTGTCGACGCTGACGCGGATTGAGCCGGAGTCGGCCGGCGCGCCAGGGCCGGCGTCCGCCTTGGCGGTAGTTTCGGCGCGCGCTACGGCGAGCGGTGCCGGGGGGGCGGAGGGCGGTGTCGCTTCGGGGGCCGCCGGCGCTGCCGCGGGGGTTTCGGCGGCGAGCGGGGCGGTAGGGGTTTCGACCGGTTGCTGTGCGGTTTGGGCGAGCGGCGCAGCGCCCAGCCGCTCGATCGTGAGGTCGCAGTCGCCTTCGGCCCAGTCGAAGACCTGGCGGATGGCGTCCTCGGCGATCTCACCCGGCAGTTCGAGTGTCCAGGCGAGGTGACAGTCCTGCGGTTCGATCTCGGCGAGTGGCGGCAGGTGTTGTGCGTCGATCTGCGCGCGCACCTCGCCGAGCTCATGCAGCTCGCGCAGCATGCGCAGTGGATCGTTGCCGCGCGCCATGAGCTCCCGATAGGGTCGGAAACGCACCTGCCAGCGCGGCGTCGGGGCGGGGATCGCGGCCGGCGGTGCCGGCGCTTGCCCCACTGCGGGGGGCGTTGCGGCCGCCGGTGCCGCGTTCTTGGTCGCGATGATGACTTCGAGGTCGAACTGCAGGTCCGAGACGCGCTGGGCGTCGATCGGTTGTTTCGCCTGGACCGCGCGCAGCATTGCGCGCATGACGTCGACTGATTTGAGCAGGGTGTCGGAGACCTGATCGGTCACCGGCATCGTGGCGCTGCGCAGCTCATCGAGCAGCGTCTCGAGACTGTGCGTGAACGAGGCGATCTCGGTGAAGCCGAAGGTCGCGCTGCCGCCCTTGATGGAGTGCGCGACGCGGAAGATCGTGTTGATCAGTTCCGGGTCCGGCGCACCGATGTCGAGTTTCAGCAGGGCCGCTTCCATGGCGTCCAGCGCCTCGAAGCTCTCCTCGAAGAACGCATCGTGAAATTGCGTCAGATCGACCGTCATGAGGCTGCCTCATCGAGCGCGAGCATCGTGTCCATGCCGAGCAGTCGAGCGGCCGAGTGCACGACCGGGGAGACGGCGCGCCACTGCAGCGCCGCGCCGGCGAGGCGCCGATCACGCACGAACGCCGCCAGCAGCTGAAGTGCTGCGGTGTCGATGCGTTCGACGGCGGCGGCATCCAGCGTCACGGTGCCTTCCTGAGCGAGCAGCGCGCAGAGGGCGCTCTTGAGCTCGGTACTGCCGGCCAGAGTGCATTCGGCGTTCAAAACCAAGGGGTTACGCCGCTTGCTCTTGCCTCGCGGGGCAGTGGCAACGGCGGCCTGTAGGCCTCGCTTGGGTGAGCGGGCCGGTTTCGAGCGGGGACGGAGGTTCATATTCAACGTAACTATCGGCGTACCGACGGTGCGCTTGAACCCGTTGCTAGGAAACTTGACTCAGTTCCGGTAATGGCGGTCCGTGGAGCCGCTTCACAAGCTCAGCTTCAGCTTTGGTCAGGCCACATCCGGCGACGAGTTCGTCCACGGTGGCTCCACTGCGCGCCAGCCGGATGGCGATCTGGTACCCCTGCCGACCAGCCGGTGCGTTTGGCGCGCGGTTCTGCGGCTGTTCGAGCCGCTCAGCCAGCTGCACCAGGTGCTGATCGGCTGAATCGAGCCGCGCCGCCAGTGCGGCCAGTTGCTCGGTGAGCGCGCGGTTCTGGGTGAGGATCGTCTCGGCCTCCTCGCGCGCCGAGCGCCGCCACGCGGTGAAGGTCACCGCCGCAAGCGCGAAGGAGAAGACCAGAAATACCGCCCGCCCCAGGATCAGGAAAAACTCGATGTTCGGCAGATTCATGACGGCCATGGCCGCAACTCCTGTGAAGTCGGTCACAAAACCCGTGCCGGCAGGACCGACAGCGACGGAAAGCCGCCGTCGTCGACCGGGTACCTACTTCACCGGTGCAGCTTCCGTGCCAGTGCCGCTGTGGCCCGCAGCATGCGGCAGCCAGGCCGGATCGGCATGCCGGCGCAGATGGTTGGCGAGGATGACGACCACGACGCGGCGGTTCGCTTCGCGTCCGCCGGCCGTCTGGTTACTGGCAATCGGGCGCTGGGCGCCGAAGCCGATCACGGCCAGCCGACTCGGTGCGACGCCGTGGGCCGAGAGGATGTGCACCACGCTGCCGGCACGGGCGGCCGACAACTCCCAGTTGGAGGCGAATTGGACCGTGCGGATCGGTACGTTGTCAGTGAACCCTTCGACGCGGACCGGGTTCGGATAACGCTGCAGCACACCTGCCAAATGCGTGATCGCGGTCACCGCGCTCCCGGAGAGATGCGCGCTGCCGCTCGGGAACAGCAGGTCGGTGCTGAATTGCACCTCGATCATGCCCGCTTCCCTGTGCATCATCACCAGGTGACGGTGCATCAGCGCACCCATTGCGCTGTCGACTCCTGCGGCGATGCGGCCGAGAAGCGGATCGTGCACTGGCGCGGGGGCGGCGTCGAGCGCAGCTTCAGGAGGATGATTCGCGATCCGCGTCGGCACCGGTTGCGTGCCCGGCACGGCGCCCGCCATGATGCCCGGACCGATCCGCGTCCGGCCGATCTGGATCGGAGTCAGTGAACGCTGTTGACCGCGAAACGCCGCGTACAACGAATTCGACAGAACCCGGTACTTGCCAGCATTCACCGAGGAGATCGAATACATCACCACGAAGAACGCGAGCAGCAGCGTGAGCAGATCGCCATACGGGATTGCCCAGCGTTCGTGATTGGTGTGCTCTTCGTGACGACGGATTCTGCGCATCGGATGTCTCTTCAGTGCAGGTAGCCCTGCAGCTTCGTTTCGATGGCCCGCGGATTCTCTCCCTGCGCGATCGCGAGCATGCCGTCGATGATCATTTCGCGGAACTGGGTCTGGCGGTGGATGATGCCCTTGAGTTTGGCGGAGACGGGCAGAAAGAACAGATTGGCAAAACTGATGCCGTACACGGTGGCCGTGAACGCCGCGGCAATCCCGTGTCCGAGACGGGCCGGATCGGTCAGATTCTGCAGCACGGCCATCAGGCCAAGCACCGCACCGATGATCCCCAATGTCGGGGCATAGGTTCCGGCGCTCTCGAACACCTTGGCGGCCGTGATGTCGGCGTGTTCGCGCATGTTCACGTCGACGTACAGAGTGTTGCTGATGTTCTCCGGCTCGCTGCCGTCGACTACCATCTGCAGCGCCTTGCGGGTGAAATCGTCAGGCTCATCCTCGATCAGCGGTTCCAACCCGAGCAGACCCTGTTTGCGGGCGGTAACGCTCCATTGCATGATCTTCTCGATGAGATGGTGTCCGTCGCGCGGTGGCGGGCGCATGACCCAGGGAAAGATGCCGAGTGCACGGCGCATCACCGGCAGGGGGGTCTGGACGCAGATCGCGGCAATCGTCCCGCCGCCAACGACCACCAGCGCCTCGAGCGAAACCAATGCCATCACGCCCGCGCCGCGCAATAGCGCGCCGACGAGCACGGCATTGACGGCGAGCACCAGTCCGATGATGCTCAGGATGTCCATCGTCCCACCTTACATACCGAGACCCGACAACAGGGCGTCCACGTCGGTCTGCGCTGATGCGACTTCTCCTTGGGCCACGCCGGGAACCACCGGGCCGAAGCCGCTGCTGTTCGACTCGCCGAGGGCCGCGTGCTCGACCGTGCCGCCGGAAAGCGCGGTCAGGTCGCTGAGGGTGCGCTCGAGTTCCTCGACCAGCTTGATGACGCTGCGGATGATCTGCCCGGTCAGGTCCTGGTAGCCCTGCGCGAGCAGCACGTCAGCAAGGTTGCGCCGGATCTGCTCGCAGTCCGAGCGCGCCGAGGGCAGGAACGCCTCGAGCGAGCGGACCACGGGCAGGAACGCCTCGAGCGAGCGTGCCACGCCCTCGAAGCCAGCCGCGGGCGCCGGTCGCGCCCGGAACGCTTCGAGTGCCTCGAGCAGCACGTTCGCCTCGCGGGCCGTTCGCTCGGCCAGCGGGCCCGAGCGCTCGACCAAGTCGAGCGTACGATGCGCGGCCTCGTCGGTCATATTGATCACGTGCGTCAAGCGCGCGCGGGCGTTCGGGATCTCGCGCTCGGCGATGTCCGCGAGCCGCGATTCGATGCTGAAGCGCTCGAGTGCCTTCTGCAGATCGCCGGTGAGCTTGCGGATCTCTCCGAGCATCTTCGGCTCGCGCATGTGCACGATGTGATCGACGGCCGTGAAGAAGGCCGCTTCGTCACCGCGCTGAAACGCCTCGGTCATCGACTCGAGGCATGCTCCGTATTCGCGCTGCAGAATTGAGAAGTTCGACATGGCCGGCTCACTTCCCGACCGTGCCGAGGATCTTGTCGAGTTTCTCTTTGAGTGTCTCGGCAGTAAACGGCTTGATGACGTAGCCGTTCACCCCGGCTTGAGCTGCCTCGATGATCTGCTCGCGCTTCGCTTCCGCGGTGAGCATCAGCACCGGCATCTTGGCGAGGCGAGCATCGGCGCGCACTGCCTTGATCAGATCCAGACCGGGCATGCCCGGCATGTTCCAGTCGGTGATCAGGAAATCGAAATTGCCCGCCTGCAGCATCGGCAGGGCGGTCTTGCCGTCATCGGCTTCGGTCACGTTCGAGTAGCCGAGATCGTGGAGGAGATTCTTGATGATGCGCCGCATGGTCGAGAAGTCGTCGACCACCAGAAATTTTAGATCTTTGCTCACTGCCTGCCTCGTCTTGCTGTCTCGCCCGCCTGCGGGCCGTCGCGCCATTCATTCAAACGCGCCTTCAACCGAACCAGCGCCTGCCCGTGCAATTGGCAGGCGCGCGATTCGGTCACCCTCAGCACCGCGCCGATTTCCTTCAAATTCAATCCTTCGCTGTAGTACAGCGACATCACCAGCCGCTCGCGCTCCGGCAGCCCATCGATCGCGCCTGCGAGCGCGCCGCGGAATTCGTCATCGGCGGTCTCGAGAAACGGGTCCGCCTCGCCCTCGACCGTGACCGCCGCGTCATCGAGCGCCGCCAGGCGGCAGCTCGCGGCGTCCTGCACGATCGAGTGGTATTCCTCGAGCGTCACGCCGAGCCGCTCGGCGATCTCGGTGTCGCGTGCATCCCGGCCCGTCAGCCGCTCGATCTCCTGCACCGCCGCCGCCACGGCGCGTGCCTTGCGGTGAACCGAGCGCGGCGCCCAGTCGAGTTTGCGCAGTGCGTCGATCATGGCGCCGCGGATGCGAATACCGGCATAGGTCTCGAAGCTCGCGCCGCGGTTGGCGGCGTAGTTCGAGGCCGCCTCCAGCAACCCCAGCATTCCGGCCTGCACCAAATCGTCGATCTCCACCGAGGGCGGTAGGCGCCCCGCCAGGTGATAGGCGATGCGCTTGACCAGTTCCGCATGCCGGGTCACCAGGTCGGCCGCATCGCCCGCGGCCCCGAGCTGACGTGGCCCTCCATAAGCGCTCGCGGCGTTCACGGCACCACCGCGAGTTTGGCCGGCCCGCGCTGCACCAGCCGCTCCACGAAAAATTCGATGTTCCCGCGCGGACCGGGAGGTACTGGCCATGTATCGGCCACCTCGGCCAGTTTCTTGAACGCCCGGGCCGCGCTGCTTGCGGGATATGCGTCACAAACTGGACGCTGTTCGCGTACCGAGCGTTGCACGTATTCATCGTCCGGGATCTCCCCGGCGAATTCCAGGACTACGTCTAGGAATCGTGTCGTGACCCGTTCGAAGCGCTCGAACAGCTCGCGACCGGCGCCGCGGCTGCGTACCCGGTTGGCAAGCACCCGGAAGCGGCCGACGCCGTGATTGCGGCTGAGCACCTTGATGAGCGCGTAGCCGTCGGTGAGCGAGGCCGGCTCATCGCAGATCACCACGAGCACCTGCTGCGCGGCTTGCGCAAACTGCAGCACGGCGTGAGCGATGCCGGCGGCGGTGTCAATGATGAGAACGTCGACCTGCGCGGCGAGTGAACTGAAGGCGCGCACCAGACCCAGGTGCTCCGCTGCGCCCATGCAGGCCAGATCCGCCGCACCGGAGGCCGCCGGCACGACCTGAAAGCCCTGTGGTGCTTCGATCAGCACTTCATCGAGCGTGCGCTCGCCGCTGATCACGTGTGCCAGCGTGTAGCGCGGTGAGAGCCCGAGGAACACGTCCGCATTCGCCAGTCCGAGGTCCCCGTCGAGCAGCACGACCCGTTTACGGGCCGCGAGCGCGGTGGCGAGGTTGACCGAGACGCTGGTCTTGCCGACGCCGCCCTTGCCGCCGGTCACGGCGATGACCTGCACGGGTTGCGCGAGCGCCTTGAGTTTCGCGTTATTGATCAAGCTGAGCTCAGGAGTTGGCATGGGCAAGTTTTCCAAAACGTCGTCGCAGAAGATCTTCATCGGCCGCCGCACCGCTCGCCTTGGCGAGCCGTACCGCCTGGCTGACCAGCTCCAGCGCGCGCGCCGGACGCAGGTCCTCAGGCACGCGCTGCCCGTCGCTCACGTAGGAGACCGGCAGCCGAGCGCGGATCAGCGCCGAGAGTGCGCCGCCGAGGCTTGCCGCCTCGTCGACCTTGGTCAGTACGCAGGAGGCTGGCTGCAGCGGCGCGCAGCGCTGGATGGTCTGCTCGAGCGCACCGGCCTGGGTGCTCCCGGCGAGCACCAGCGCAGTCTCGAGCTGCGGTGCGCAGGCGCCGAGCACGGCCAGGCGGGCTTCGAATTGGCTGTCCCGCACGCTGGTGCCCGGCGTATCGATCAGCACCAGCCGGTGGCGCTTGAGCCGTCCGAGCAGCTGCGGCAGCGCCTCGAAGCGCTCCGGCACGTGCACCGGTACGCCGAGCAGCTGGCCGAGGGAATGCATCTGGTCCTGGGCGCCGATGCGCACCGTATCGGAGGCGACCAGCGCGAGTTCGTTGGGGCCGTGGCGCAGGATCCAGCGCACCGCGAGCTTGGCGAGCACGGTGGTCTTGCCGACGCCGGTGGCGCCGACGAACGCGACGCAGCCGCCGCTGTCGAGCCACCGCTCGCCACTTACCTGCAGGTATTGGGACAGACCGGCGACGGTAAACCGTCGCCCCTGCGTCAAATCCACGTCTCCCGGCAATTGTCCGACGAGGTGGTCGGCCAGATCCTGTGTGATGCCGATCTCGGACAGTTCACGCAGCAGCTCGACGTGTACCGGGTTGCGCCGGGAGCGCTCGTTCCAGGCCAGCTGGGCGAGCTGCGTCTCGAGCATCCGGCGCAGCGTCTTCAGTTCATGGCCCATGGATTCGGCCGAGACATCACTTGCGGGTGGGGGAAATGCCGGCGTCGTAGTGAAGGCGGGCGCCGCGCTGATGCGCGGGTCCGCGGTCTCGGTGGTGCCATCGAGCCGGGCGGCATCGAAGTCCACTGCCGCTGTGACTTCCACGCCCTGGCCACCGCGCCGCGAGGAGAGGATGACGGCGTCCTCGCCGAGCTGCTCGCGGATCGCGCGCAGTGCCTGGCGCATATCCGGGGCCGTGTGTCGCACGATCTTCATGAATTACCTGCCGACCGCGGTGACGACGCGGACCTTGCGGTTGTCGGGTATTTCGTTCCAGGCCAGCACGTGCAGGCTCGGCAGGCCTGCACGCAGGAATTTCGTCATCGGCATGCGCAGCTGCGGCGGCACGAGCAGGACCGGTGCGGCACCGGCAGCTTCCTGCTGCTGCGCCGCCTCACCGACGCGCTGCTGCAGCCGTTCAGCGAGGCCCGGCTCGAGTCCGGCGCTGGTCGCGCTCGCGGCGAGCGAGTTCTGCAGCAGCCGCTCCAGTTCCGGCTCGAAGGTGATGACCGGCAGCTCGCCGCTCACGCCCGCGATGTCCTGGACGATCTGGCGGCCGAGGGCGGCGCGCACCAGCGGCAGCAGGACGGTCGGGTCCTGGGAGCGGGGGGCGTGTTCGGCGAGTGTTTCCATGATCGTGCGCATGTTGCGAATCGGGATGCGTTCTGCGAGAAGACCCTGCAAGACCCGTACCAGCACGGCCAGGGGCAGGACCCGCGGCACCAGGTCCTCGACCAGCTTCGGGGCGGACTTGGCGAGCGTGTTCAGCAGCTGCTGCACCTCCTCGTGACCGAGGATCTCCTGCGCGTGCGACTGCAGGATGAACGACAGATGGGTGGCGACCACGGTGCTGGGGTCAACCACGGTGTAGCCGAGCGCCTGGGCGTGATCGCGATTCGCCGGCTCGATCCACACGGCCTCCATGCCGAAGGCCGGATCGTGCGTGGCGATGCCCTGCAGCGGTCCGAACACCCGGCCGGCGTTGATGGCCAGCTCCCGATCCGGGTAGACGGTGCTCTCGCCCACCGGCACACCATGCAGGTTGATGCGATAGACGTTCGGGCTCAGATCGAGATTGTCCCGGATGTGCACGGCCGGCAGCAGGAAGCCGAGCTCCTGCGAGAGCTTGCGGCGTACGCCGCGCACCCGACCGAGGAGGTCCGCGCCCTGCCCCTTGCTGTCGACCAGTGTGACTAGGCGGTAGCCGACTTCCAGCCCCACCGGATCGACCGGCCGCACGTCCTCCCACGTGAGGTCGCGCGATTCCGGCGGCGGCGCGGCCGGCTTTGGGGCCGGCGGTGCTGCGGCGGCGCTCGCCTTGCGCCGGTGAATCAGGTAGGCGCCCCCGCCGCAGACACTCGCCATCAGGAGGAAGGCCACATTGGGCATGCCCGGGATCAATCCGAGCGCCCCGAGCAGCCCGCCAGCGACGCCCAGCGTGCGGGGATTGCCGAACAGCTGCTTGGTGAGCTCTCCGCCCATGTCCTGGGGCCGCGACATGCGCGTGACGATGATCGCCACGGAGGTCGAGAGCAGCAGCGCCGGAATCTGCGCCACCAGGCCGTCGCCGATGGTGAGCAGCGTGTAAGTGTGCAGCGCGGCGGACAGCGCCATGCCATGCCCCAGCGTGCCCATCGCCAGGCCGCCGATGATGTTGATCAGCAGAATCAGGATGCCGGCGATGGCATCGCCGCGCACGAATTTGCTGGCACCGTCCATCGATCCGTAGAAATCAGCCTCGGCCCGTACCTCGGCGCGGCGTACGCGGGCCTCATCCTGAGTGATCAGTCCGGCGCCGAGATCCGCGTCGATCGCCATCTGCTTGCCGGGCATCGCGTCGAGGGTGAACCGGGCGCTGACTTCCGAGACGCGGCCGGCACCTTTGGTGATGACCACGAAGTTGATGATGGTCAGGATGACGAACACCACCACGCCGACGGCAAAGTTGCCGCCGACCACGAACTCGCCGAACGACTCGATGACGTGACCGGCGGCGCCGGGTCCAGCATAGCCATGCATCAGCACGACGCGGGCCGAGGCGACGTTCAACGCCAGACGCAACAATGTCGCCAGCAGCAGTGCCGTCGGGAATACGCCGAACTCGATCGGGCGGGAGACGTAGAACACGCTCATCACGATCACGATCGACATCGCGATGTTGAACGTGAACAGGATGTCGAGCGCGATCGGCGGCAGCGGCAGGATGACCATGGCCAGCACGCCGAGCACGCCGATCGGCACGCCGATACCGACGCGCAGGATGTTGCGCAGGGAGGGAAGCGAAGGTGACGTGGCGGCGGCTGTGCTCATGGATCAATGCCGAATGTTTTCAACCGAGGGATCGATGACGGGTGGTTCGGGCGGCAGCTGACCGGCCGCGCGCGCCACTTTGAGGCGGTAGATGTAGGTCAGGACCTGCGCGACCGCGACATACAGTGCCGTCGGGATTTCTCCGCCGATCTCGACGTTGTGGAACAGGGCGCGCGCCAGCGGCGGCGCTTCGAATACCGGTACGGCGTGCTCGGTGGCGATCTCGCGGATGCGCGCCGCGATCAGGTCGGCGCCCTTGGCGACCACTCGAGGTGCGCGCATGCGGCCTTCGTCGTAGCGCAGGGCCACCGCAAAGTGCGTCGGGTTGGTCACGACGACGTCCGCCGTGGGAACGTCATGCATCATCCGGCGGCGCAGCAGATCGCGCTGCATGCGCCTGACGCGCCCTTTGGTCTCTGGCGAGCCTTCCGATTCCTTCGCTTCGTCGCGGATTTCCTCGCGCGTCATGCGCAGTTGCTTGTGGTGCTGCCACAGCTGCCACGGTACGTCGATCGCGGCGATGAGCCCGAGCGTCCCGGACATGATGAGCATGGCGCTCGCCACCAGTCGCACGGCATCGGCGACGCCGGCTTCGAGCGGCTCATTGCCGAGCGCGAGCATGTGCGCCGCCTGGCTGCGCAGCACAAGGAAAGCCGTGCCGGAGACGAGCAGAAACTTCACGAATGCCTTGGCGAGATCCACCACGGCGCGCAACGAAAATACCCGGCCGAAGCCGGCGATCGGATCGAGTCGCGTAAAATCCGGCGCCAGCGACTGGACGCTGAAGTTCCATCCGCCGAGGGCCATAGGCGCAGCGAGCGCCGCGATGACGGTCAGCCCGAACAGCGGTGCGCAGGCGAGCAGCGCGTGCATCAGCTCGTTGCCGGCGGTGGCGAGGGCGTACCTGGGGTCGAACACCTCGGCGCCGGTGAGCTGCAGGCCGCTGTGCATCAGTCCGGCGAGCGCCGCGGCGATAGTCGCGCCGAACATGCGCAGCCCCCCGCCGGCGAGCAACAGCACCGCGGCGGTATTGAAATCCTGCGAGCGCGGGATTCGGCCCTCCTGGCGCGCCTCATCCAGGCGTTTCCCTGTAGGTTGTTCGGTTTTTTCCTGGTCGGTCTCGGCCATTGCTCAGCCTCCGCTCAACCGGCGCAGGAGCATGAAGGACTCACCGAGCAGCCGAACGAAGCCCGATTCGACCACCGGCAGCGTGACGATGATGACCAGCAGACCGAACAGGATGGAGATCGGCAGACCGGTGGCGAACAGGTTCAGCGTCGGGGCGGCGCGGCTGACGATGCCGAAGGCGAGATTGGTGATCAACAGCGCAGTGATCCCCGGCAGCGCCACCGCGAGCGCGCCGGAGAAGAGAATCGAACCCCAGTTGACGATAGTCCACAGACCGCGCGGACCGAACCCGCTGGTTCCGATCGGCAGGGTGCGAAAGCCCTCGACCAGGATGCGGATGAGGGCGGTATGGCCATCCAGCAGCAGAAAAATCAGCGTCACCAGTACCGTGTAGAGCTGTCCGAGCGCCGGGGTGCTGGTGCCGTTCAGCGGATCGATATTGAACGACAGCGACAGCCCCATGCTGTTGGCGATCATCTGACCGCCGAGCGAGAGTGCCTCGAACACCAGTCGCAAACAGAACCCGAGTGCGACGCCGATGACGACCTGCTGGATGGTGATCAGTACGCCAGCGCCGGAGAGCAGCGCGATGCCGGTCGGCACTGGTACCAGCGGGGCGATCAATAGTGCGATCGCCCCGGAGAGCACGATGCGGATCTGGCCCGGAACCGTCACGGCCCCGAATACCGGGGCGACCATGAAGCACGAGCCGATGCGCACGAACGGCCAGAGGATCGCGGCGATGCCGTGCTCGAGCTGGGCGGAAGTGATGGCGATCATGCGCGCGGCGTCGGCGTCAGTTGACCAGCTGCGGGATGCTCAAGATGAGCTCGCGGGTGTACTCGACCATGGTGTGCAGCATCCAAGGTCCGGTGAGCGCGACGACCAGCGCCAGCATGAGCAGCTTCGGGATGAACGACAAGGTCATCTCGTTGATCTGGGTGGCGGCCTGGAACGCCCCGACGATCACCCCGGTCACGAGCGCAGCGAGCAGCAGCGGCAAAGAGAGCATCAGGGTGACTTCCAGGGCAGTGGTGCCGAGGTTCATCACGGTATTGGGGGTCACTCGGTGTTCTCCGTCAGTGATAGAAGCTCGCTGCGAGCGAGCCCATGACCAGGGTCCAGCCGTTCACCAGCACGAACAGCATCAATTTGAAAGGCAGCGAGATCGTCACCGGGGAGACCATCATCATGCCCATCGACATCAGCACGCTCGCCACCACCAGATCGATGATCACGAACGGGATGTACAGGAGAAAGCCGATCAGGAACGCGGTCTTCAGCTCACTGGTGACGAACGCCGGCACCAGCACCGACATCGGTACGTCGACCGGCGCGGCGTAGCCCTTGCCGCCGGCGATGTGGGTGAACACGGCGATGTCGCTCTCGCGCGTCTGGTGCAGCATGAAATCCTTCAGCGGCAGCTCGGCGCGCGTGAGCGCGACGCTCATGCTGATCGTGCCGGCCGCGTACGGCTGGTAGGCGTTCTGATCGATCTGGCGGATGACCGGAGACATCACGAAAAAGGTGAGAAACAGCGCCAGTCCGATCAGGATCTGATTCGGCGGCGTCTGGCCCGCACCGAGCGCCTGGCGCAGGATGCCGAGCACAATCACGATGCGCGTGAACGCGGTCATCATCAGCAGGATCGCCGGCAGCAGCGACAGCGCCGTCATCAGCGCCAGGACCTGCAGCGTCAACGTGTAGGTCTGCGTCCCGGCGTGGGTCTGGACGCTGAAGGCCGGAATTCCCGGTGCCGCCAGCGCCGCGGCCGGCGCCAGGGCGAGCAGCAGCAGCGGCCAGCTCTTGCGCAGTGCGCTCATTTGCCGAGGCTCCTTTTCAGCAGCGCGGCGAACGTGGGGCGCGCCGCCTCGAGCGCTTCCGGCGCGGACTTGCCGATCTCGATCGGCTGGGCGAGCACGTGCAGGGCGGTGACTTGTCCGGGCGCGACGCCGAGCAGGACCTGTGCCTCCCCGACCTGCAGCAGCACGGCGCGCTCCTTCGGTCCGAGCGGGGTGCTGGCGAGGACCGTCAACGCGTTGCCGGCACGGTTGCCGAGCATGCGCATCCGTCGCGCGAGCCAGGCGAGCGCGAAAATGGCGGCAAGAACGGCGAGCAGGGCGAAGGTGACGGACACCAGTCCGCCGGCGCTCGCTGAAGGTGCGGCACTGCCGGCGGCCGGAGCGGCGAACAGTGGACTCATTTGAGTTTGCGCAGCCGCTCTGCAGGGCTGATGACGTCGGTCAGACGGATGCCGAAGCGTTCGTTCACCACGACCACCTCACCGTGTGCGACCAGCGTGCCGTTGACGTAGACATCGAGCGGCTCACCGGCGGTGCGGTCCAGTTCGACCACGGACCCCTGATTCAGCTGCAGGAAATTGCGGATCGGAATGCGGGTGCGGCCGACTTCCATCGAGAGCGTCACGGGAACGTCGAGAATGACCTCGAGGTTCACGTCACGGGCGTCCTGTTTGCCGCCGTCGTCGGTCAAATCCTGGAACTCGGCCGGTTGGGCCTGAACATTGGCATTCATGGGCATGCTCACTTACGGTTGACTTGAATCGGCTCAGGTGCGCTTCGGGCGCGCCGCAGGCGCTCCTCGATCTTCACTGCCTGGTGGCCGCGGGAGGTGCCGAGCGAGCCGCGGAAAACAGGCACGTCCTCGGCGATCATGGTGACCTTGCCGGTGAAATCGCACGGCAGGATGTCGCCGGCCTTCAGGTTCAGCAGGTCAGCGAGCGACACCTGCGTGTGCCCGACCAGCGTGGTCAGTGCAAGCTCGGCATCTTCCATCTCCTCGCGCAGCGATTGCATCCAGCGTTCGTCCTTCTCCATCCGATCGCTGGCGACGCCGGCGTCGAGCACTTCGCGCAGCGGCTCAATCATCGCGTACGGCATGGCAACTTGCAGATTACCGCCGGCACCGTCGAGCTCGATGTGAAACGAGGTGACCACCACGATCTCGGACGGCGAGACAATGTTGGCGAAGTGGGGGTTGATCTCCGACTGCAGGTACTCCAGCTGCAGGTCCGCCACGTGCGACCAGGCCTCGTGCAGGTCGGCGAAGACGCTGCGCAGCACGAGGTGGATGATGCGCTGCTCGGTGGCGGTGAATTCGCGGCCTTCGATCTTGGCGTGCCGGCCAGTACCGCCGAAGAAGTTGTCGACGACGGAAAATACCAACTTCGGGTCGAGCACGATGAGCGCGGTACCGCGCAGCGGATTGAAACGCACCAGATTGAGGCTCGTCGGTACGTGCAGCGTGTGGACGAATTCGCTGAACTTCTTGATCTGCACCGGGCCGACGGCGACCTCAGGGGCGCGGCGCAGCAGGTTGTACAGACTCACGCGGTGCAGGCGCGCGAAGCGCTCATTGATCATCTCGAGCGTGGGCATGCGCCCGCGCACGATGCGCACCTGGTTGGCGAAATCGTAACTGCGCGCTTCGCCCGGAGCGACCTGCGGCTCGGTGCTCACCGCGCCGGTATCGACGCCGTGCAGCAGCGCGTCGATTTCGGCCTGGTCGAGTATCTTCTCGTTGCTCATGGGGGCGTGGGTATGGGCGCGGTTACTGCATCACGAAGCTGGTGAAGTAGATGGCGGCAACGTTGTTCGGATCACCGCCGGCACCGGCGACGATTTTGCGGATCGCGGCGAGCACTGCGGCGCGCAGCTGCTGCTTGCCGGCCTCGGTGGCGAGTACGGTGGCCTGCTGCGAGCCGAGCAGCAGCAGCAGGTTGTTGCGCACCACCGGATCGTTCTGCTCGATGAGCGTGAGGGTCTTGGGGTCGCGCGACATGACCTGCAGCGCGACCTGCAGGTAGCGGGCCTGCTGGCTGCCCTGGAAATTGACGACGAAGGGCTTCAGCGGCAGGTAGTGCGGCGGGCCTGACGGGGGGTGGACTGCCTTGGCCTGCGTCTTCCCGGTCGCCTTGGCGTGCATCAGCAGGAAGCCACCGCCGGCGGCCGCGCAGATCAGCACACCTGCCAGGGTGATCGTCAGCCACAGGGGCAGTCCGCGCTTTTTCTTCTCGGGGACCTCGGCGGCGTCGGCGGGGACAGCAGCTTCGGGTGCGGTGGCCATGGTCGGTGCAACTCCAAATCCGTGAAATACGGGTGCGACCGACCAGTGCAATGGCTGTGCCACGAGCTCTATTTCGTGCTTAACATGATGAATTACCGAGGGTTTTGCGCTAGAGCAGAGTGTGAGGCAGATCACATGCGCACAGGAGCGTCGGACTTCCGTCACCACCGTCGGTGACGTCGTGACGACAGGACGCTGCGCCCGCACCTGTCGCCAAAAGTGAACAATCTGGAGGCCGGTCACAGAACCCCGTGCGCAGATCGGCGACAGTACGTCCCACGGGGAACGCCCGTCCGGCCCGGTCCGGACCGGGCACGCCACCCGAAGAACAGCAAGCAAGAATGGGTACCCTGATGGCCGCCAGCGAATGTGTCCCGGATATCGCCTTCGACCAAGACGCTCGCAATGAAGGCGCCGCCCCGGCGGGCTTTCCGAGTGCCGAGGAAGGGGCGCGACTGCCGAGCGGGAACTCTCCGGCCATCCGGGCCGTCATCAGCCTGATTCGCCAGGTTGCCGGGTTCGACTCCACCGTGCTGGTGCTCGGGGAGTCCGGCACGGGCAAGGAAGTGGCCGCCCGGGCCATCCATGAGCTCAGCCCGCGGCGCAACCGCCCCTTCGTGGCGGTCAACTGCGGGGCCATTCCGGCCGACCTGCTCGAGTCCGAGCTGTTCGGCCACGAGAAGGGGGCCTTCACCGGCGCAATCGCCGCCCGCAAGGGCCGTTTCGAGATCGCCGAGGGCGGCACGCTGTTCCTCGATGAGATCGGCGACATGAGCCCCTCGATGCAAGTGAAGCTCCTGCGGGTGCTGCAGGAACGGGTGTTCGAGCGAGTCGGTAATCACGCGCCGATCCGCTGCAACGTGCGCATCATTGCCGCCACCCACCGCAACCTCGAGGCCTCGATTGCGCAGGGCACCTTCCGCGAGGACCTTTTCCATCGCTTGAATGTTTTCCCGATCGAGATGCCGGCGCTGCGCGAGCGGCGAGAAGACCTGCCGGCGCTCGTCAATGAATTCGCCACGCGCAACGCAGCCGAGGGGCGCGGCATGGTTCGCTTCAGCCCGCGTGCGCTCGCCGCGCTCGGCGTGTACGCCTGGAGCGGCAACGTGCGCGAGCTGTCCAATCTGGTCGAGCGCCTCTCGATCGTGCGGGCCGGGCAGACGGTCGATCTGACTGATCTGCCGCCGAAGTACCAGCCGCCGCAGGAGTGGTCTTGCGAGGCGGAGATCGCTGCGGTCAGCATCGAGCCCATGGCGGCGACCTGCGAGCCGGCGCTGACGGATCTCGAGGCGCTCGAGCTGCTCGAGTCCGCGCCCCCGGCGCGCGATGCAGCCGATCCGTGTGCGCTGCCCGAGCAGGGCATCGATCTGCGCGAGCATTTGCTCGCGATCGAACGGGCGCTGGTGCAGCAGGCGCTCGCGCGTGCCAACGGCACCGTGGCTCAGGCGGCCCGCCTGCTGAATCTGCGTCGTACGACGCTCGTCGAGCGTCTGCGCAAACTCGGGTTCACCGAGCCGGCGACGGAAGTTTGACACCCGGGCGCGGCGGGTTGCCGCGCGCGTGATGCACGTCACGCTTTAGGAGCACTTTCTCGCCAGGCACGGCAATTGCATTCCCCTATCCAGCATCCCTGCGATTGGGGGAATCGATGTCAGAACTTTACGCGCCACAACCTGCCGTCAACACCAGCGCCCAGAGCGTCCCGGAACCGGTCGCCTGCGCCGCGAGCTCGCAGCACCTGCTCGAATTGTCGCGCCGGGTCGCCGCCAGCGGCTGCACGGTGTTGATCTGGGGTGAATCCGGCACCGGCAAGGAGGTGCTCGCCCGCTACATCCATCGGCGCAGTCCGCGCGCCAACGGCCCGTTCGTCGCCGTCAATTGCGCGG
Organism: Pseudomonadota bacterium; assembly: GCA_021849615.1. Classification (GTDB taxonomy): domain Bacteria; phylum Pseudomonadota; class Gammaproteobacteria; order Steroidobacterales; family Steroidobacteraceae; genus 13-2-20CM-66-19. Next base: position 18,413 of record JAJZSQ010000006.1, on the reverse strand, counting down.
CGATCCCTGAGAACATGCTCGAAGCGATGCTGTTCGGCTACGAACGCGGCAGCTTCACCGGCGCGCACGCGACCCATCCGGGCAAGTTCGAGCAGGCCCAGGGCGGCACGCTGCTGCTCGATGAGGTAACCGAGATGCCGCTTGGGCTGCAGGCGAAACTGCTGCGCGTGCTGCAGGAGCGCGAGGTGGAGCGGCTCGGCGGACGGGAGACGATCAGTCTTGACGTGCGCGTCATCGCAACCACGAACCGGCGGCTGCGCGAGGAGGTTGCGGCGGGGCATTTCCGCGAGGACCTGTACTATCGGCTTAACGTATTCCCGCTCGCGATTGCGCCGTTGCGCCAGCGCCGCGACGATGTATTGCCGCTCGCCATGCAACTGCTCACCGATCATTGCCGCCCGGGCAAGCAGATCCCCGCGCTCAGCGCCGAGGCGGCGCATCGTCTGCTCACCTATCCCTGGCCGGGCAACGTGCGCGAGCTTGACAACCTGCTGCAGCGCGCCCTGATCCTGCTCAATGGCCCGGTCATCGGCCCCGAGCACATTCAGTTCGAGCTCGCCAATGATGCGCCGGTGCGCGAGGCTGCGCCGGTCGCCGAGTGCACGGTCAGTTCGCTGGCCGGCTCGCTCATCCAGGCCGAGCGCGACCTGATTCTCGATGCGTTGAAGAGCGGTCAGGGCAGTCGGCGCGAGGCCGCCGAACGCCTCGGCATCAGCCCACGCACCCTGCGTTACAAGCTGGCCCGCCTGCGTGAGGCCGGCGTCGAAGTTCCGGCGGCCTGAGGGGAACCCCATGAGCCAGATGGCCATTGATCAGGTGTTGGCGCAGATCCGCGCCATGTCGTCCCAGGTGCGTCTCGATGCGCCGAAGCCGATGCCGCTCGGCGGCGCGCAGGGCGCCGCCGCTGCGGTGAGCGGACCGAGCGAGTTCGCCTCGATCCTCAAGGATGGAATCAACTCGGTCAATCAGAGTGAGCAGCGTGCCAGTGCGCTCGCCGACGCGTTCTCGCGCGGCGCGCCAGGAGTGTCGCTGCCGCAGGTGGTGCTGCAGATGGAGAAGGCGAGCGTGTCCTTTCAGGCTCTGACTGAGGTGCGCAACCGTCTGATCAGCGCCTACACCGACATAATGAATATGCAGATGTAGTGAGTCGACATGGCTGGCGAATCCACCGCTTTACCCTCGATGCCGGCTCTGCCGGCGAGTCTGCGTCCCCTGCTGCTGCTGCTCGGCATCGCCGCGGCGGTCGCTGCCGGCGTTTGGATCGTGCTGTGGTCGCGGGGGCCGACCTACAGCCTGCTGTATGCGAACCTCTCGCCGCAACAGGAGGCGCAGGTCGTTCAGGCCCTGCAGGGAGCGCAGATCCCCTATCAGCTCGACCCGAGCACCAATGGGGTGGAGGTTCCCGCCGAGCAGCTCGATGCGGCGCGTCTGAAGCTCGCCGGCCAGGGCGTCACCCAGGGCGACAGCTTTGCCGCGCTCGACAAAGGGTCGGGCTTCGGCGTCAGTCAGTTCATCGAAAACGTGCGCTACCAGCATGCGCTCGAGGCGGAACTGGCGCATACGATTGCCAGCATGCAGCAGGTGTCCGCCGCGCGCGTCAATCTGGCCGTTCCGCGTCAGTCGGTGTTCGTCAGTGATCAGACGGCCGCCAGCGCCTCGGTGTTCGTGCAGCTGCGCGCCGGCAGCGTGCTCGGGCCCGAGCAGGTGCAGGCGATCGTGAACCTCGTGGCCTCCAGCGTGCCGGACCTGTCGCCCGCGCATGTCACGGTGGTCGATCAGAACGGTCAGCTGCTCTCCGGGCCACAGGGCAGCAGCGCGTACGCGATGGACGAGCGCAACTTCGATCTCGTGCACCGCATCGAGAACGAGGACTCGCGGCGCATCGTCGCGCTGCTCACCCCGCTGGTCGGCCCGGGCCTCGTGCACGCCGACGTGGTCGCGGAGCTGAATCTCGGCACTCATGAGCAGGCCCAAGAGCTCTACAAGCCGAACAGCCAGATCGTGCGCAGTGAACAGATTTCCCAGCAGAGCAGCGGCGCCGGCGGACCTGGCGGTGTGCCGGGCTCGCTCTCGAACGAACCGCCCGCCCCGGGTGTGTTGGCGCCGCCGGCGCAGGCGAAGTCCGCCGCTGCGGCGGCCAAGGGAACGGCAGGCGCGCCTGGCACGACCGCGCCGGGCAGTACCGCAACGAAGCCGGCGGCCAAGCCCGCCGGGAGCGCTCCGCTCGGCGCCGTCTCGCCGGTTCCGGGTGCCGTGGGCGCAACGGGCGGTGCGAGCGTCCTGTCGAGTAACGTCACGCGCAACTATGACATCGACCGGACCCTGGACTATTCGCGCCAGCCGCCCGGACAGATCCGTCGCCTGACCGTGGCGGTGCTGGTCGGGTACCGCGCGGTCAAGGGGGCTAATGGCAAGGTGACCCAGGTGCCGCTCTCGGCCCAGGAGCTGGCGCGCATCACTCAGCTGGTCAAGGATTCCGTCGGCTACAACGCCGCGCGCGGCGACAGTGTGAGCGTGGTCAACGAGCCGCTCGATTTGCCGGCGACTCCGAGCGGCACGTTCCAGTCCGCGCCCTTCTGGGAGCGGCCGATCTTCTGGAGCCTGCTGAAAATCGCCGCCGGCCTCATCGGGGTCATCGTGCTGGTGATCGCGGTGCTGCGGCCACTGGTGCGCTCGCTGCTCACACCGGCCCGACCCCTCGCAGCTGCGGTGGCGCAGATCGGGGCCGACGGAATGGCCGACGGCGCGCCGCAGGCGCAGAAGGAGGCGGTGGTCAAGGCACTCTCGCACGAGCAGCAGCTCGCCAACGCGCGAGCCATGGTCGGCCAGGATCCGAAGCGCGTGGCACAGCTGGTGCGCGGCTGGGTAGGCAACGATGAGTGAGCGCAACGGCAAAGACGCCGCGCGCAGCGGCACCGAACGGGCGGCGATCCTGCTGCTGACGCTCGGGGAGGGCGAGGCGGCGCAGGTGCTCAAGCACATGGGCGCCAAGGAGGTGCAGCGCATCGGTGCAGCCATGGCGCGGCTCAGCAATGTCTCGCTCGATGAAGTGCAGGGGGTGATCTCCGAGTTCACCGCGAGCGTCGAGCGACAGACCTCGGTCGGCGTCGGCGCCGATGAGTTCCTGCGTAAGGTGCTGGTCGATGCCCTCGGGGCTGACAAGGCCGAGAGCATCATCGATCGGATCAGTATCGGCCGCAGCACCAAGGGGCTCGAGGCGCTGAAGTGGATGGACCCGCGCGGTGTTGCGGAGCTTATCCGCCTCGAGCATCCCCAGACCATCGCGATCGTACTGGCCTATCTCGATCCGGATCAGGCTGCCGAGGTGCTGGCGCTGCTGCCGGCGAACATGCGCCCGGAAGTGGTGGCGCGTATCGCGCTGCTCGATGGCGTGCAGCCGAGTGCCCTCAGCGAACTCGACGACATCATCGAGAAGCAGTTTGCCGGCAAGTCGAGCGGCAAGACGTCCGTGCTCGGAGGTGCCAAGGCGGCTGCGAACATCATCAATTTCCTCGAGCCGAGCCAGGAGAGCGCCCTGATGGAGCAGGTCGCCAAGAGCGATGCGCCGCTCGCTGCGCGCATCGAGGAGCTGGTGTTCGTATTCGACAACCTGCTCGATCTGGACGACCGGGGTATGCAGGAGCTGTTGCGCCAAGTGCCGAGTGAGCAGCTGCTGCTCGCCCTGAAGGGCACCGACGATGCGCTGAAGGAGAAGATGTTCAAGAACATGTCGCAGCGTGCCGCCGAGATGCTCAAGGACGATCTCGAGGCCAAAGGCCCGGTGCGCGTTTCGGAAGTCGAGGGCGCGCAGAAGGAAATCCTCAAGCTCGCCCGCAAACTCGCCGAGGCCGGCACCATCGCGCTCGCAGGTAAAGGAGAGCAGTTTGTCTGAGTTGCGTGGACGGTTCAGCGGCGCCGCGCCGGTCGAGCGCTGGCAGTTGCCCGAGGTCAGCGGGCCGGTCATCGAGCTCGCCGATGCGCGTCGGCGCAGCGACAACGAGCTTCGCCTGGCGCAGCAGCAGGCCGAGTCGCGCGGCTACCAGGCGGGCCTGGAGCGAGCTGAGGCGGAGCTGCGCGTGCGCCTTGCTGCACTCGATGAGCGCGTACAGCGCCTCGACGCGGTGCTCGGGCTGATCACCCGTCCGCTCGAGGCGCTCGACGAGGAGGTCGAGGGCGAACTGGTCGAACTCGCGCTCGCGGTCGGCAAGCAGCTGGCGCGGCGGGAGCTGCGCACCGAGCCGACTCAGATCATTGCGATCGTGCGCGAATCGCTCGCCCAGCTGCCGCTGGCGGCACGCGAGGTGCGCGTGCATCTGCATCCGGAGGACGCCCAGACGGTGCGCGAGCGCCTGGCCGCAGGCGGTGGCGAGCGTGCCTGGAGCCTGATTGAGGATCCGACTTTGACCCGCGGGGGCTGCCTCGTGCAGAGCGAAGCGTCCCGCATCGATGCGCGCATGGAGAGTCGCATTGCGGCCATCGCCGCGAACGCCCTCGGCGATGAACGCACCGCCGATCGTTCGGCCACACCGGAGACCCCATGAGCGAAGTGTTACAGCTGAAACGCGCTGCGGCCTGGGGCGCCGGACTGCGCCGCACCCGCCTTTCGGTCGAGCAGACCGAGCCGCCGCCGCTCGAGGGGTGTCTGACGCGCATGGTCGGCCTGACGCTCGAGGCGACCGGATGTCAGGCCGCAGTGGGTGACTACTGCGACGTGATCGCCGGGGATGGATCGCGCATCGAATCCGAGGTTGTCGGTTTCGCCGGCGACCGGCTGTATCTGATGCCCGCGGGCGATGCTCACGGGCTCGGTCCGAACGCACGCGTCATCCCGCGCCGGCACGCTGGCACGGTCCATGTCGGGGAGCAGCTGCTCGGGCGCATCGTCGACGGCAGCGCCCAGCCGCTCGATGGACTCGGTCCGCTCGGCTGCACCGACACCGTCCGCCTCACGGGGCGTCCGATCAACCCGCTGGCGCGCCAGCCGATCAGCGCACCGCTCGACGTCGGGGTGCGCGCGATCAATTCGCTGTTGACCATCGGCCGCGGACAGCGCGTCGGGCTGTTTGCCGGCAGCGGTGTCGGCAAGAGCATGTTGCTCGGCATGATGGCCCGCTATACCAGCGCCCAGGTGATCGTCGTGGGACTGATCGGCGAGCGCGGCCGCGAGGTCAAGGAGTTCGTCGAGCGTATTCTCGGTCCCGAGGACCGTACCCGCGCGGTGGTGGTGGCCGCGCCGGCGGACGCACCACCGCTGACGCGTCTGCGCGGAGCGTGGTTATCCACCGCGATTGCTGAATATTTCCGCGACCGTGGCGCAAATGTCCTGCTGCTGATGGATTCACTCACGCGCTTCGCCCAGGCGCAGCGCGAGATCTCCCTGGCGATCGGCGAGGCGCCGGCCACCAAGGGCTATCCGCCCTCGGTGTTCGCCCGTCTGCCGCAGCTGGTCGAGCGCGCCGGCAACGGCGCCGAGGGCAGCGGCTCGATCACGGCGTTCTACACGGTGCTCGCCGAAGGTGACGATCAGAACGATCCGATCGCCGATTCGGCGCGCGCCATCCTCGACGGACACATCGTGCTGTCGCGGCGGATCGCAGAAAGCGGTCACTACCCGGCGATCGACATCGAGGCGTCCGTCAGCCGCGTCATGAACGAAATCGTCTCCCCGGCGCATTTTACGAGCGCCCGGCAGTTCCGTCAGATTCTCTCCACCTACCAGCAGCATCGCGACCTGGTCGCGATCGGTGCTTATCAGCGCGGCAGCGATCCGCGGGTCGATCAGGCGATCAGCCGTTGGCCGCGGATGCAGCAGTTTCTACAGCAAGACGTGCATGAGCGCGTCGATCTCGGGGCGAGCTTAGGCGCCCTCGAGAGCGTGCTCGCGGAAGGCAATTGATGAAAAAGTCACAACGGATCGACATGGTGCAGCGTGTGGTTGATGACCATGAGCGGCGCCGCGCCGAAGCGCTCGCAGTGTGCGAGCGTCGGGTGAACGAAGCGCAGGCCCGGCTGCAGGAGCTCGAGAGCTACCGCGGCGCCTACATGCAGGAATTTGCCCGCCGCGCGCAGGCCGGCCTCAGTGGGGCCGGCGTGCGCGAATATCAGGTCTTTCTGTGCCGTCTCGATGAGGCTCTGCAGCATCAGGCGCAGATTGTCGCGCAGGCCGAGACGGCGCGCAGCGCGGAACTGGAGAACTGGCGCAATGCCGCGCGGCGTGCCGCTGCGGTCGAGACCGTGGCCGAGCACTGGCGCGAGGAGGAGCGACGCGTGCAGGAGCGGCGCGAGCAGCACGAAACCGACGAACGATCCCAGCAGTCCTGGAGCCGAAGGAGTCAATTGCGTGTCACCTGAGGCTCTTCTGTCTGTCGGCGTCTCGGCAGCGAACGCCCCGACGGTCTCGTCCTCGCCGGGCCCGGCATTGAGCGGCGGCGGCGCCGCGGGTGGCGGTGGCACCGGCAACGGCGGTGCCGGCGATACGTCCGGGGCTTCGAGCAGCTCCGGTGCAACGAATCCGCAACAGGGTACACCGGCACCGGACGCCCAACAGAGTGGCTCGGCGCCGAGCAGTGGCCCGAACAAGAGCGCCTCGAGGCAGCCTCGAGCGCGCGATGGCTCGCAGGCGCAGCACGGCGCGCCGGCGGGGAAGAATTTCTCCCAGGCGCTCGCCCAGTCGCTCGCCGCTCCGGCGAAGCCGCCGGCCGCAGCGCTCACGGGTAAGTCGGGTAAGCCCGCGGCGCACCCGGTGCTCAAGGCGCACAAGCCCGATCCGGTGAGCGCGGCCATGGCGCTGATGGGTCAAGCGGTCCCGAACACAACGGTCGCGGTGCAATCGGGTGCGGCAGGCAAGACATCGGCGTCGGCGGCGGCGCAGGCCGGTGGTGCGAGCCGCATCAACGCGGCGAGTCTGGCCGCCGAGAACGCAGCGCACAAGTTGACCCAGACCAAAGCGCTGACGCAGATCTCCGGGGCAGAGACGCACAGCGCACCGGCTTCCGTCGGGCAGAGCAGCAGCAACGCGCAATTGGTCAGCGCCGGTCAGCTCGCCGCCGGAGTGCATTCGGCCGCGCGCCCGGCGGCGGCGGCACCGAGCGCAACGCTCAGTGCGCCGGTCGGGTCGAGCGGCTGGAACGAACAGCTCGGCACGCAGCTGACCTGGATGGTGAGCAAGGGTGTGCAGAATGCTTCGCTGCAAATGGCGCCGCAGCACCTCGGTCCGGTGCAGGTGAGCATCTCGGTGCACCATGGGCAGGCGAGCGTGTGGTTCGGCGCGGCGCAGGCGGAGACGCGCCAGGCACTCTCGCAGGCGCTGCCGCAGCTGCGCGCTATGTTTGCCAGTCAGGGGCTCGCGCTGACCGATTCGGGGGTTTCGCAGGACGCCCCGCGCGATTCGCGTCGTGCGGCGCGTCCAGCAGTCAATGGGGTGGGGGAGGTCGGCGCCGCCGACGGCACGGCTGCGGCCGTGAGCGGTGGACTTGCCGGCACCGGGCTGCTCGACACCTACGCCTGAGGCGCGCAGGCGCTGCGCTCAGTCGTGGCGTTTCGGTCCGTGCCGGCCGGCGATCTGGCGCCGGTGACGGCGGAAGGCGATCTTGGCGAGGATGCCCGAGAGCGCATCATCGAGCGGCGCAAAGCGCGCCTTGACCTCGCCGGCGCTCGACACGGAGGTGACTTCGGCGGGCAGTCGCAGGGGCTGCGCCACGCACTCGTGCAGATAGATCTCGAGGTGCCCGCGTGCCCCGACGGCCGGCGGCATTTCGGCGGCACGCCAGAGCGCGCCGCGGGCGTTGAACCGCAGCGGCACCGGCTGCGGACGCGGGCGATTCACCGCGAGCAGTTGTCCGACCAACCCCAACAGCAGGGTCATTTTGCGGTCGAGGCGTTGGATATCCGCCGCGAGCGGTGCCGTCTCGTCGGGTTTCTCCACCAGACCGTGGTCCTCCAAGGCGTCCCAGGCCTGCAGCACCTGCAGGTTGCGCTCGGCGAGCGCGGCCGCGGCGGCCGGGTGGGGTGCGTGCCCGTCCCAGCGCAGGGGCAAAACGTCCTCGACGGCGAGTTCTTCGTACAGAACGATGGTGTCGGCGGTGTCGAACATGATCTGGCGGCGGTCCCGACCGCGTGCCGCTCAGCCGGCGTTCGGCAGCGAGCTGACCCGGGGCGGGTTGCGCGCTTCCTCGTCGAAGAATCGGCGCACCCGCATCGCCTGCTGGAGCCGCCCCCGACGCACGTACGTCTGGTAGAGCAGATCCTTCATCACCTCCAGCAGCACGCCTGCCTCATGGCTCTGCAGCAGCGGGATCCCGGGCCGGGGGTCAGAGGCGATGCCGAACAGCACGCTGCGGATCTTCGCGAAAGTCTCCGGCGCGAGCGCGGCGATGTCGCGTACTTCGTTGAGCGCATCGAACAGTATGAGCTTGCCGGCCTCGCCGAGATCGCTGAACAGGGCCTGGGCCGTGCGCCGGCACATCGAAGCGAACGCGTTGTAGGCGCCCCCGGAGAAACACGTCAGCGCCTCCTTGAACAGCAACTCGACGTCCTCCGGCAGGTAGGTGCAGTCGAAGCGCTCGCGCGGGCGCTCCACCTCGGCGAACTGGGGAGCGAGCTCGACGCGCGTCGGGGCATAGGCACGGGCGCTGAAGCGCAGAAAGATCGGCGCCAGGCACGCGTCGCAGCGGAACACCACGCCGATCTGCGCCGGGCGGTAGCACTGCAGCTCCGCGAAGCGCGGGACCGCGACCGGGCTGACGTGCGCGAGGGCCTGGCAATGCGGGCAGGTGAGCACCAGGCGCTTGCCCTGCTCGCAGATCAGGCGGTTTTCCGGGTCGATGTGGGGCACGGTGGCGTTACGCTGCTCTTGGTCTGATAGCCACAGCCGATCCTTGATGATAACCGAACTGCGGCGGGATTGCCCTCCGGCCGCGCCGGGCCCCTGGCGTGCGGCGTCCGGGTCGCCTAGCCGCCGCCGATCAGGCGAGCCAGGTCGCGCACTACGCGCGGCAGTGCGATGTCGCTGCGCGCCAGCAGATAGCGCGTCTCCCATTGCGGCTCGAAGCGCTCGAAATACGGACGCATCTGCTCCAGGCGCTCGAAGTGCTCCCCGTGGGTGAACACCAGCCGCGCGGCCTGCTGCCAGGCCGGAGCGAGTTCGGCGCCCTCCGGATCGGCGAGTGGCACCAGGCCGAGGTTGGCCCAGCGATAGCCCTGCGCGCGCGCCCACAACAGCGTCTCGATGAGCAGGTAGCTCGTGGTGCCGATCGGCGCCTCGGGCAGCACCCGGATCAGGTCGAAGGCGATCTCCTCCCGGTCGCCGGCCGGCCAGAGGTTGGCGAAGGCGAGCGGCTCGGTGCCGCGGCGGATCACCGCCAAAGGAAATTGTTCCAGGTAGTGTGCCGAGAAGTGGCCGACCGAAAAGCGCCGCTCGCCCGTCGCGTGGCGCGCCAGCCAGGCCTGCGCGACGCTGCGCAGCGCTGTCAGTAGCGGCGCGGGCGGGGGCGCCGCATAGGCCTCGAAGGACAGGCCTGCACGGTGTGCGTATTGCACGGCATGACGCAGGTCGGCGCGCTGCGCTCCGATGAGCGAGAGGTGCTCGAGCCGCACTCGAGCCTGTGCGCCGATGGGTAGTGCGGCGAGGCCGAGGTCTTCGTAGGCTGCGAGCCACGCGCTGCCGGCCTGGAAGAACACCGGCTGGCCACCGTGGCGGTCGGCAATTTGACAGAATCGCCACAGCAGCTCCTCGCCCCCGGCCCGCTCCCCGACCGGGTCCCCGAGCGCGATCCAGCTGCGCCCGGCGACCTGGTAGGCGAGCAATGCCGCGCCGGTCTCGGCGAACAGCAGTCGCTTATCACCGCTCAAGGCGGCATTGGCGAGGCTCTGTGCACTCCGCTCGATCACCCGTCGTGCACGAGTGAGGTCCGCGCTGCTCGCCTCTGCGGGCTCCACCGGGGTTGCCCGCAGCAGATTGACGGTGATGAAGCCCGCCGCGAGCAGCGTCGCTGGCAGCACCGCGGCGAGTCGTACCGCCGCTGCGGCGTGCGCCGCGCCGTGCTGCGTCAGCAACCCGATCCATACACTCAGCACCAGCACGCCGCCGACGGCCCAGAGCCACGCCGGGGTGAACCGCTCCTCGATGACTGCGCTCGGGCGATAGAACGCGTCGCGCCCGAGCCACAGCGCCAGCAGCACCAGTGCCAGCAGAGGGGCCTGTTCGACGAACAGACCCTGAGCGGGCGAGAGCGCAATCGCGAACACCAGCAGCCGCTGGGCGAGTGCGTACGCCGAACGCACGCGTCGAAACAGAGCGCGCGACAGCAGCATCAGTGCGCCGCCGGCGAGGCTTGCGGCAAGCCCGGCGAGCCGCGGGAGCATCTCGGGCAGCATGCGCCCGAGGAGCGGGATGCGTACCGCGAGCGGCGGCCAGAGCGCGGCGACCACGAGCAGTGCGCCGGCGAGAAACACCAGCGATCCGGCGATCTGCGGCGCGAGCGGTGTCACATAGATCGCCGCATGGGCGCGTGCCCGCGCCAGCTCACCGCGGCGCGAGCGGATTTCCTGCCAGCCGAACAGCGCCGCCCCGATCAGCAGCGGCGCGAGGTAGTACACCGCGCGGAACGCGAGCAGCGCGCCGAGTACGGATGCAGCGGGTGCCCCACGCAGGGCGAGCACCATCACCGTCTCGAACACTCCGATGCCGCCGGGTACGTGACTGAGGATGCCCGCCGACAGGGCGATGACGTAGCTGCCCATGAACGGCGCGAGGCCGATGTGCGCGCTCGGCGGCAGCAGCCACCACAGGACCGAACCCTCGACGCTCAGATCGATCATGCTGAGCAGCGTCTGTCCGGCACCGAGGCCGAATCCGGGCGCGCGCAGCGCCCAGCCGCGGATCTCGAGGGCGCGCTGCGAGAGGCCTGCCCAGATCAGGTAGGCGCACACGGCCAGCAGCAGCGTCACGCCGGCCAGTTCGGTCCAGCGGACCGGAACGTCGAGCGCAGCGGCGGCGAAGTTCGGAGCGAAGGTGAGTGAGAGTCCCGCGATGCAGGTCAGGCCGAGTGCGATCGAAACGCTGTAGAAGACCGTAATGGCGGCCACCTCGACCGCACTGAGCGCGCTCGCGGCGTACAGGCGCAGCCGCACGGCGCCGCCGGTGAGCGCCGAGAAGCCCAGATTGTGTCCAAACACCGCGGCGATGAATGCGGTGAACAACACGCGCCCGTAATGCAGGCGCTTGCGCACGTAGCGCAGCGCCAGCACATCGTAGCCGCTGATCAGGCAGTAGCTGGCGGCGGTGAGGGCAAGCGCTGCCAGCACGTGCGCGCGCGGAATGCTGCGCAGATGCGCCAGGATGTCGGCCGGGCGCAGCCGCGCGAACTCGTGGTGCAGCACGAGTCCGGCGGCGGCGAGCACCAGTAGCGCCGCGAGCGGACCGATCCAGCGCATCAGCTCGAGCATGCGCGATGCGCGCTCGCCGGAGCGTGCGACCGGCGTCGCGGCCACTAGTGCCTCCCGGCTCCCGGCGCGGCGCTGGGTGCGCCGCTGTGCACTGTGCTGCTAGGCACGGCTTGGCTTTCGCACGTCAGCGTGTCAGCGGCTTGTAGCGGATCCGGTGCGGCTGTGCGGCCGCATCGCCCTTGCGTCGCTTGAAGTCCTCGACGTACTCCTGGTAGTTGCCCTCGAACCACACCACCTGCGAGTCGCCCTCGAAGGCCAGGATGTGCGTGGCGATGCGATCGAGGAACCAGCGGTCGTGCGAGATCACGACGGCGCAGCCGGGAAAGTTCACCAGCGCTTCCTCCAGGGCGCGCAGCGTCTCGACGTCCAGATCGTTGGTCGGTTCATCGAGCAGCAGCACGTTGCCGCCGGCGCTGAGCACCTTGGCCAGATGCACACGGTTGCGCTCCCCGCCGGAGAGCTCGCCGATGGACTGCTGCTGCTGTGCACCCTTGAAATTGAAGCGCCCGACGTAGCTGCGCGAGGGCGTCTCGTAATTGCCGACCTTGATCATATCGAGGCCGCCGGAGATTTCCTCCCAGACGGTCTTGCGATCATTGAGCGACTGGCGTGACTGATCGACGTAGGCGAGCTTCACCGTCGGTCCGATCCGGATCTGGCCCGCGTCCGGCTGTTCGGCACCCGTCAGCATGCGAAACAGCGTGGTTTTGCCCGCGCCGTTCGGTCCGATGATGCCGACGATGCCGCCGCGCGGCAGACTGAACGACAGGTTGTCGATCAGCAGCCGATCGCCGAAGCCCTTGCGCAGGCCGTCGGCCTCGATCACCTGATCGCCGAGCCGCTCCCCGGGCGGAATGTAGATCTCGTTGGTCTCATTGCGCTGCTGGAATTCCTTCGAGGCGAGTTCCTCGTAGCGCTGCAGGCGCGCCTTGCTCTTCGCCTGGCGCGCCTTGGGATTCTGGCGCACCCACTCCAGCTCGTGCTCGAGCGTCTTGCGCAGCGCCTCGCGCTCGCGCTCCTCGACGCGCAGCCGCTGCTCCTTCTGCTCGAGCCACGAGGAGTAGTTGCCGTGCCAGGGAATACCGTGGCCGCGGTCGAGCTCGAGGATCCACTCCGCGACGTTGTCGAGGAAGTAGCGGTCGTGGGTGACGGCGATGACGGTGCTCGGGTACTGCTCGAGAAACCGTTCGAGCCAAGCGATGGATTCGGCGTCGAGATGGTTGGTCGGCTCATCGAGCAGCAGCATGTCCGGCGCCGACAGCAGCAGCCGGCAGAGCGCGACGCGGCGCTTCTCGCCGCCGGAGAGCGTGGCGATCCGGGCGTCCCAGGGCGGCAGGCGCAGCGCGTCCGCGGCGATATCGAGCTTGCGCTCGAGTTCCCAGCCGCCGGCCGCATCGATCGCATCCTGCAGGCGCGCCTGCTCGGCGAGCAGACCGTTCATCTCATCGTCGCTCATCGGCTCGGCGAAGCGCTCGCTCAGCTGATTGAAGGCCTCGACCAGTCCGAGCGTCTCGCCGACCCCCTCCATCACCGTGGCGCGCACGTCCTTGTCCGGATCGAGCTCGGGCTCCTGGGGCAGATAGCCGATGCGGATCCCGCTCTGGGGCCGCGCCTCGCCGTCGATCTCGGTATCGATCCCCGCCATGATGCGCAGCAGCGTCGATTTGCCCGAGCCGTTCAGGCCGAGCACGCCGATCTTGGCACCGGGGAAAAAGGAGAGGCTGATGTCGCGCAGGATGACGCGCTTCGGCGGCACCACTTTCGACACCCGATTCATCGTGTAAATGTACTGGGCCATGCAATCTCTGCTGCGGCTTGGGGGGCGGCCGGGGGCAGCGGCTGCACCCGGGGTGATGCACCATTATCGCCCGAGCGGACCGGGCTTGGGCAGAGGGCGTTCGGGCGCGCTGGCCGGTCCGCCCGCCGCGCGGCCTCTGCTGCGCCGCGGGCGCTCCGGTACAATCCGCACTCCTGCCGCGCCCGGCAGGGTCCCCAGCGCAGACGATTCGCGCCCAGCATCAGAGGCTTCGCATGTTCGACACATCCCAGGATATTCGCAGTTTTGACCCCGAGCTGGCCCAGGCTCTCGATGGCGAGCGGCGCCGGCAGGAAGATCACATCGAGCTGATCGCCTCGGAGAATTACGCCAGCCCGCGCGTGCTCGAGGCCCAGGGCTCGGTGCTCACCAATAAGTACGCCGAGGGCTATCCGGGCAAGCGCTATTACGGCGGCTGCGAATACGTCGACATCGCCGAGCGGCTGGCCATCGAGCGGGCCAAGAAGCTCTTCGGCGCCGCCTATGCCAACGTGCAGCCGCACTCCGGCTCGCAGGCCAATGCCGCGGCCTATTTCGCGCTGATTCAGCCGGGGGACCCGATTCTCGGCATGAGCCTGGACCACGGCGGACACCTCACCCATGGGGCGCGCGTGAACTTCTCCGGGAAGTTCTTCCGCGCCGCGCAGTACGGGATTCGTCCCGAGACGGGCGAGATTGACTACGAACAGGTCGCGCGGCTCGCCGCCGAGCATCGCCCGAAGATGATCATCGCGGGCTTCTCCGCCTATTCACGCGTGGTCGACTGGGCGCGATTTGCCGAGATCGCCAAGGACGTCGGCGCCTATCTGGTGGTGGACATGGCGCACGTGGCGGGCCTGGTGGCCGCCGGGGTGTATCCGAGTCCCGTGCCGCATGCCGATGTCGTCACGACCACGACCCACAAGACGCTGCGCGGGCCGCGCGGCGGTCTGATCCTCGCGCGTGCCAACGAGGAAATCGAGAAGAAGCTCAACTCGCTGGTGTTCCCGGGCACCCAGGGGGGGCCACTGATGCACGTCATCGCGGCCAAGGCGGTCGCGTTTCTCGAGGCACTGCAGCCGCAGTTCGTCGACTATCAGCGCCAGGTGCTGGCCAACTCCCGCGCCATGGCGGCACGGCTCGTCGAGCGCGGTTACGACATCGTCTCCGGCGGCACCGACAATCATCTGTTCCTGCTCAGCCTGATCGGCCGGGAGATCACCGGTAAGGATGCCGATGCTGCGCTCGGTAAATCCAACATCACAGTGAACAAAAACGCGGTGCCCAACGACCCGCGTCCGCCCTCGGTGAGCAGCGGCCTGCGCCTCGGCACCCCGGCAGCCACGACCCGGGGCTTCAAGCAAGCCGAGGTCGAACGGGTCGCCGACCTGGTCGCCGACGTGCTCGATGCGGCGGGCGACACGGCGGTGATCGAGCGCGTGCGCTCGCAGGTGCTCGAACTCTGCGGTCGCTTCCCGGTGTACGGCGCGCTCTGAGGCCGGTTCGGACCGCCGGCGGTAGGCCTCCATGCATTGTCCGTTCTGCGGTCACGTCGAGACCAAGGTCACCGATTCGCGGCTCGCGAGCGACGGGGCGCAGATTCGCCGTCGGCGCGAGTGTCTGGCCTGCGGGGAGCGGTTCACGACCTTCGAGACCGCCGAACTGGTCATGCCGATGGTCGTCAAGGGCGACCGGCGGCGCGAGCCGTTCGATGAGGCCAAGCTGCGCGCGGGCATGGAAAAGGCGCTCGAGAAGCGGCCCGTGGCACGTGCGGCGATCGATGCCGCGGTGAGTCACGTCACCCACAAGGTGCGCACGCAGGGGGAGCGGGAAATCCCCGCCGGCGCGATCGGCGAGCTGGTCATGGAGGAGCTGCGCCAGCTCGATGAGGTTGCCTACGTGCGCTTCGCGTCGGTGTATCGGCACTTCGAGGACGTCGAGGCATTTCACGAAGAAATCCGCAAGCTGCGCGATGCGCGCCCGGCGCCAGCTCCGCGTGCACGCAAGCGCGCCGCGCCACCCGCACAGATGCCGCGGCGCGAACAGCTCTCGCTGCTGCCGCCGGAGCCCGATGAGACGGAAAAGAGCGGCGAGGACGCATGAGCGAGGCGCCGTTTTCCGCATTCGACCGCAGTGCGATGGCGCGTGCGCTCGAGCTTGCGGCGCTCGGTCTGCAGACGGCGCACCCGAACCCGCGGGTCGGCTGCGTCATCGCCCGAGGCGAGCGGATCGTCGCCGAGGGCTGGCATGTGCGCGCCGGGGAGCCCCATGCTGAGGTTCACGCGTTGCGCGCGGCCGGCACGGCCGCCGCCGGCGCCACCGCGTACGTCACGCTCGAACCGTGCAGCCATCATGGACGCACGCCGCCCTGCGCGCAGGCGCTCCTCGCTGCGGGCATCCGGCGCGTCGTCTTCGCACTCGGGGACCCGAACCCCCGGGTCAACGGCGGCGGTGCACGCCGACTGACTGAGGGCGGTGTGCGGGTGGAGTCTGGTCTGCTCGAGGCCGAGGCGGCCGAGCTCAACGTCGGCTTTTTCAAGCGGATGCGGTCCGGGCGACCCTGGGTCCGGGTGAAGCTCGCCATGAGCCTCGATGGCCGCACGGCGCTCGCCAACGGAGAGAGTCACTGGATCACCGGGCCGGATGCACGCCAGGACGTGCAGCACTGGCGGGCCCGCAGCGGCGCGGTGCTCACCGGCATCGGTACCGTGCTCGCCGATGACCCGCGCCTCGACGTCCGTCTGCCGGATCCGCCGGGCGGAGCCCGTCCCCCGCAGCTGCGGGTCGTACTCGATTCGCAGCTGCGCACGCCGCCCGCGGCCCGGCTGTTCTCGATCCCCGGGCCCGTGCTGGTGGCCGGGCGGGTTCAGCCGCCGGCCGAGGCACAGGCCTTCGCTCACCGCCGCGCCGCCCTCGAGGCACATGCCACCGTCGTAACCTTGCCGGCCGCAGCGGGGGGACGCATTCCGCTCCAGGCCGTGCTCGAGGATCTGGGGCGCCGTGAAATCAATGAGCTATGGGTCGAAGCAGGGCCGACGCTGGCCGGCGCTCTGCTGGCGGACGGCTGGGCAGACGAACTGATCCTGTACGTGGCGCCGCGTTTGCTCGGGCCGCAGGGCCGGCCGCTCGTGCACCTCCCGGCGCTCGAGCGGCTGCAGGACTCGGCGTGGTTTGACATCATCGCGAGCGAGCCGATCGGCGCGGACCTGCGGTTGCGTCTGCGCCCCCGGCCGCCATCCCAAGAGGACCCCTGAAGTGTTCACTGGAATCGTGCAGGAAGTCGGGCGCATGGTCGAGCGCGAGAGGCGCGACGGCGACCATCGCATGGGATTCACGTTCGGTCGAATCGATCCGGCGGCGTTGCGCATCGGGGACAGCATCTGCGTGCAGGGCTGCTGTCTGACCGTGGTGGAACTGCAAGACGAGACGTTCCGCGCCGATGTGTCGCGCGAGACGCTGCGGCTGACCACGCTCGGCCAATTGGCCCTCGGCGCACACGTGAACCTGGAGCCTGCCTTGAAGGCCGGCGACGCGCTCGGCGGGCACCTGCTGAGCGGCCACGTCGATGGTCTGGGGCAGGTGGTGGAGATCGCCGAGGAAGCCCGCTCCTGGCGGATGGACATTGCGCTGGCCGAGGACGAACTCGCACGGTACGTTGCGCGCAAAGGTTCGGTCGCCGTAGATGGTGTGAGCCTCACGGTCAACCTCGTGCGTGACGCCACGTTCCGCGTGAACTTGATTCCGCACACCCGCGAGGTCACCACGCTCGGCAGGCTTCAGGCCAACGACTTCGTGAATATCGAAATCGACCTGATCGCGCGCTACGTGGAGCGGTTGCTCGCCACGGGCCGGGACGGGACCTGATGTGCCGCGCGCAGCGCCGGCTGCGCCTTTTTGCTGCCGCGCTCACGCTGTCGGTTGCTGCGGCCAGCGCGGCCGTCCCGCGCATCGGGGAACGCGCTCCCGCGCTGATCGTGCGCGAGTTCAACGGCCGGACGTTCGACCTGGCCCGGGAGCGCGGCCGGGTGGTGTTGGTGAGCTTCTGGGCCACTTGGTGCTCGCCGTGCCATGCGGAGATGCCCGTGCTGCAGTCGTTCTACGGGCGCTTCCGCCGGCGCGGCGTGACGCTGATCGCCCTGAGCATCGATCGGGCGGCGAGCCGCGTGAGCGTCGAGCGGGCACTCAGCGGATTCACCTATCCGGCGGCCCTCGCCCGCACGGCCCGGGTGGATGGATTCGGCGAGCCGCTGGCGGTGCCGATGACCTATGTCATCGATACCCACGGGGTCATCCGGGCGCGGCTGCTCGGCGGGCTGACGGGCGTCACCGCCCGCCAGCTGCGGGACGCCGTGCGGCCCCTGCTCGCGGCGGCGCAGCGGCCTCGGCGCTAGCGTCCCGCGCCGGGGGAGGCGGGCCGCACGGTATACTAGTGGGCCCAACGCACCAGGCCCCGCGCGATGTCCAAAGTCCTCCCCCTCTCCGGCAAGGCCCCGCCGTCTGGCGTCAAATTGAACAGCGTCGAGGAAATCCTCGCCGACCTGCGTGCCGGGCGCATGGTCATCATCATGGACGACGAGGATCGCGAGAACGAGGGCGACCTGATCATGGCAGCTGAGTGCGCGACGCCCGAGGCAGTCGCGTTCATGATCCGCCACACCAGTGGGATCCTCTGCGTGCCCATGGAGGAGGACTGGCTCGAGCGGCTGGAGCTGCCGCAGATGGTCATCCACAACAGCGAGGCGCATCGCACCGCGTTCACCGTCTCGGTGGACGCCGTCGAGGGCACCACGACCGGAGTGTCCTCCGGCGACCGTGCGGTCACGATCCGTGCGCTGGCCCGCGCCGAGGCGCGGGCCGCCGATTTCGCCCGTCCCGGCCACATTTTCCCGCTGCGCGCGCGACGCGGTGGGGTACTTGTGCGCACCGGGCACACCGAGGCAGCCGTGGATCTGTGCCGCCTCGCCGGCCTGCAGCCGGTCGGGGTGATTTCCGAGTTGATGAATGAGGACGGCTCGATGGCACGGCGCGAGCAGCTGCATGCCTTCGCTGCGACGCACGGCTTGAAGATTGGCACCATCGCGGACCTGATCCGCTACCGGCTGCGCAATGAGCGCTCCGTGGTGCGCCTGTCCGAGCAGCCGGTCGCTACCGAGTTCGGCGACTTTCGCCTGTT
>JAJZSQ010000076.1 GCA_021849615.1 Pseudomonadota bacterium | reverse complement strand
GGTCACGCTGTTTCTGGCGCTCCTCGGCGTGATGTTGCGCGGATTCGGATGGATCGGATGAGACATCCCACCTAAGCAGCTGGCGCTGAGGGTCCACGTGCGGCGTGCTCGCGCGGGCATGAGCCCCGGGGTACGCAATACCACCCAGTGCGCGTCAAATCGCGCCCTCTCGCTCACGCGGGATACTGACGCGCCGCGGCCCGCAGGGCGGGCCGCGCCACAGCGGATGACTACGCCGCGACGCCGTCGAAAAAATCGACCTCGCCCGTCTCGAGCGAGTACTCTGCGCCGACCACCGCGAGCCCATCGTTCTGGATGAGTCGTTCGAGAACGTCCGAGCCGTAGCGCAGGTGGCTGACCGACACCCCGACGTTGGCCCGTACGGCCTGACGCACGAGCGCATCCTCATCGTTGCGCAGCTCGGTCCTGAGCAATCCTTCGATCGACGGGCGTACCCGATCGACGATGGAGCGGATATTCGGCGACTGGTTCTCCGCCGGCCGGCGCAACTGCTCGAGGGTCGCCTGAATCGCTCCGCAGCGCGAGTGCCCGAGCACCACCACGAGGCGGGTCCCGAACTGCTCGGCGGCAAATTCGACGCTGCCGATCAGCGAGGGCGCCACGATATTACCGGCCACGCGGATCACGAACAGATCCCCGAGCCCCTGGTCGAACACGAGCTCCGCCGGCACCCGCGAATCCGAGCAGCCGAGCACGATCGCAAAGGGCTGCTGCTCCTGGGTGAGGTGGATCTGCGGGGAGGCCCCGAGCGCCGCCTCGTGATTGCGGACCCGCTCGACGAAGCGGCGATTGCCCTCTTTCAGGCGCTGCAGGGCTTGCTGTGCGGTGACCATGGCCGGGCAGCGTAACAAGCATCCCCCGGGCGCACAATTGGCCGACAGCGGTAAACTGTCGCCCCCCTGCGCAACTTCTATGGAGCGACAATCATGGCCATACGGGAACAGCTGATCGAATACCGCGAGGGCTCGACCGTCCTCGAGGGCTTTTTCTGCTACGACGATGCACGACCCGGCCCCCTGCCGGCGGTGCTGATCAGCCACGCGTGGAACGGACGCGACGAATTCGTCGAACGCAAGGCGCGCCGGCTCGCCTGGCACGGCTATGCCACCTTCGCACTCGACATGTTCGGCAAGGGCAAGCGCGGGGAAACCACCGAGCAGTGCCAGGCGCTGATCACCCCGCTGGTGCAGGAGCGCAAGCTGCTCGCCCGGCGCATTCTGAGCGGGCTCGAGACGCTGCGCGCACAGCCGCAGGTCGATGCGCGCCGCGTCGCGGCCATGGGCTTTTGCTTCGGCGGCATGTGCGTGCTCGACCTTGCCCGCAGCGGCGCGGACGTGCGCGGCGTCGTGAGCTTCCACGGCCTGCTCAAGCCGAGCGGCCTGCCGGCCCAGAAGGTGCACTCGAAGGTGCTCATCCTGCACGGCTATGACGACCCGATGGCCCCTCCCGAGGATGTACTCGCGATCGCCCAGGAGTTCACCGCCGCCGGTGCGGACTGGCAGCTGCATGCCTTCGGCAACACGCTGCACGCCTTCACCAACCCGCACGCCAACGACCGGGCGAACGGCATGGCCTACGACGAGGCGGCCGACCGGCGCTCGTGGCAGGCGCTGCGGCAGTTCCTGGAGGAAGTGCTGCGCTGAGTGCCCCTCAGGGCAAAGGCCGGCGCCGCACGGCGCCGGCCTGCGCCTCGAGCGTCACGGATTCGGTTTCAGGATCGTAGAAGATGCGCGCCTCGCCGCGCTGCAGCTGGGCGAGCACTGCATCGCACTTGTGCTCCAGGGAGTACTCGCGCTCACCGTAGTCGGTGCCTTCGCGCAGCACGAACGCCTCGATCACCCCGCGCAGCGCCTCCGGTGAGAGCGCCGTGTAGGGCACTTCCACCGGCTCGAGCCGCGTAACGTCTTCGTCCATTCACGCCCCAAAATGAAAACCGCCGCGCACCCGATCGGGCCCGCGGCGGTTCGTTGCACTCGAAGAGACCGCGGTGACGTCCAGCGCACCGCGGCACGCCTTCACTCGCGCAGCTTCGCCATCAGGCGCAGCATCTCCACGTACATCCACACCAGGGTCACCATCAGACCGAAGGCGCCGTACCACTCCATGTACTGCGGCGCCCCTTGCGCGGCGCCCTGCTCGATCATGTCGAAGTCGAGCAGCAGCATGAAGGCGGCCACGCCCACGACGAGGATCGAGAACCCGATGCCGAGCGGACCGCCGCCGTTGATGAACGGCACGGCAAAGTGGAAGAACGAGAGGATCCACGCCCCCACGTACAGCAGCACGATGCCGAACATCGCCCCCATCACCACGGCCCGCAGCCGCTCGGTCACGCGGATCACGCGCGTGCGGTACAGGGTCAGCATCACCAGGGTGACGGCAAACGTCGCACCGATCGCCTGGATCGCAATGCCCGGATAGCGCTGCTCGAAGATCGCCGAGATGCCCCCGAGCACCACGCCTTCGAGCGCCGCGTACGGCAGCGCCAGGTACGGCGCGGTGGTGGGCTTGAAGCTGATGATCAACGCCAGGATGAACCCGCCGATCGCTCCCAGGGTCATCAGACCGCTGGCGGCCTGCAGGTTGCCGGCACTCGCCTGCGACCACGGCCACAGCGCGCAGACCATCATGACCACCAGCAGCAGGAACGACTTGTTCACCGTGCCGGCCACGGTCATGGGCTGCTCGCCGAACCCGACGCGCGGCACCCGCCCGAAGGTGTTCTGATTCAAGCCGGGGTTGCCGGATCGCCGAAACTGAAACGCCATCTGATACCTCCTGAACCGATTGGACGCATTTTACGCTATGGGGGTTCCCGCGCGGAAAATCCAGCCAGGGTGCGGGGGAGCGGACGCTCCCCCGATCGCTGCTGTGCTACCGGCTCAGCTTCCGGCCCGGTTCGGGTCGCGCCAGCCCCGCTCGAACGGCAACCGCCACGCGTGCGGGGCGATCAGTTGATGCATCGAGTTCGGGCCCCAGGAGCTCGGCGCGTACAGGCGCACCGGCGGCGGGGCCTCGAGGAGCGGACTGGAGACCTCCCAGAGCCGCTCGATGCCCTCGGCCGTGGTGAACAGAGTACGGTCCCCGCGCATCGCGTCGAGGATCAACCGCTCGTAGGCCTCGAGCACCTCCCCGACCAGCCCCGTATCGTGCATGGCGAACTGCAGGCTGAGCTTGTCGAGGCGCATCCCCGGTCCCGGGCGCTTGCCGTAGAACGAGAGCGACATCTTCGAGACGTCCGCCAGGTCGAACGTGAGGTGATCGGGGCCCTGCGCACCGACCCCGGAGTCCGGCGGGAACATGCTCTTCGGCGGCTCGCGGAATGCGATCGAGATGATGCGCTTGCCCTCGGCGAGGCGTTTGCCGGTGCGCAGGTAGAACGGCACGCCGGCCCAGCGCCAGTTGTCGATCGTGCACTTCAGCGCGATGAAGGTCTCGGTGTCGGACTCCGGGCTGATGCCCTCCTCGTCGCGGTAGCCGTTGTACTGGCCGCGCACCACGTCGTGCGGCCGGATCGGCAGCATGCTGCGGAAGACCTTGTTCTTCTCCTCGCTGATTGCGTTCGGCTCGAGCGCCGTCGGCGGCTCCATCGCGACGAAGGCGAGGATCTGGAACAGGTGCGTGACCACCATGTCGCGAAACGCACCGATCGAGTCGTAGAAGACCGTGCGCTTGTCGAGCCCGAGCGTTTCGGGCACGTCGATCTGCACGTGCTCGATGAAGTTGCGGTTCCAGATCGGCTCGAACAGTCCGTTGGCGAAGCGGAAGGCGAGAATGTTCTGCGCCGGCTCCTTGCCGAGGAAGTGATCGATGCGGAAGATCTGCTCCTCGCTGAACACCTCGTGCAGCTTCTCGTTGAGCGAGCAGGCGCTGGTGAGGTCCGTGCCGAACGGCTTCTCCATGATGATGCGCGAGCGGTTCACCAGGCCCGCCTCACTCAGCAGCCGCACCGTCGAGAGTGCCGCGTTCGGCGGCACGCTCAAATAGTGCAGCCGCTGGCACTCCCCGGAGAGCCCCTGCTCGGCCCGCTGCACCGCGGCGGCGAGCGCCGGGGCGCCGGCGCCGAGCGACACGTAGTCGATGCCGGCGGCGAACTCGGCCCACGCCTTGGGGCTCGCCTCGTGGGTGGAGAATTCCTTGACGGCGCGCTGGGCGATCTGACGGAAACCCTCCGCATCGAGATCATCGAGGGATACCCCGACGATGCGACAGCCCGGGATGTACCCGGCGGCACTGAGGTGAAACAGCCCCGGCAGGAGCTTGCGGCGGGCCAGATCGCCCGTGGCGCCGAACAGAACAACGACTTGCGGGCGCCGCGGACCGACGCCAAGGGGTACTTTAGCCACCCTGCTCCACCTTCATGTGTACCGATAAAAGATCTTTCGAAGGAGGATAGCGAGCCGGCGCGTGCGAATCCATCGCCGCCCTCACATCCTCAAGTCTTCAGGCGCAGCGCCCCGATGAAGTCCCGCTTGCCGATCGGCACGCCCTGGGCGCGCAGGATGTCGTAGGCGGTGGTGGCGTGGAAGTAGAAATTCGGCTGCGAGAACGACAGCAGGAAATTCTCCCCCGTGAAGGGAACTCGCCGCTCACCGGCCACGAACAGCATGTCGCGGCCGGCGAGCGCCTCGAGCTCCGCCGGGTCGAGGGCCGCGAGCGCCGCATCGGTGTCGGCGACGAGGCGCTCGAGCGCCGCGAAACTGCCCGGCGGCGCCGAGCGGTCCGGGGAGAACGTCCCGCGCCGCAGCCCCTCGATGGCGCCGATCGAATGCGTGGTCGTGGCGCGCACCTGATAGGCGAACGGCAGCATGTCGCTCGCGAGGCGCGCCTCGAGCAACTGTTCCGGGGCGAGCTGCCGCTCGGCGCAGAAGGTCTGGGCGGTATTGAGCAGCCCGGCGACCGCACCGAGAATCTGCCGATAGGACGGCACCGTGGCCGTGTAGAGCGTGAGCGCCATGAGAACCTCCGTTACGTCCAAAGAGGTCCATGGTAATCGGCGCCGACGGCCAGTGCAGCCGCCATTTGGAGCGCGCGCGCGCTCAGCGCGCGTCGTACGCCGGGTCGCGCTCGGGGTAGTCCTCGCGCCAGTGCGCCCCGCGGCTCTCGCGGCGCGCGAGCGCGGCGCGCACCATCGCCTGCGCGAGCTCGAGACGGCGCCGCTCGAGCAGCGCCTCCGGCGCCAGGCGCCTCGCCAGTGCCGCCAGGTCGCGCCCGCCCTGCTCGAGCTCACTGGCGCGACGCAGCGGGCCGAGGCAGCGCCCGACGATTGAGCGGACTTGACCCGAGAGCACCGCATCGGTCGCGAACGGCGGCGGTGCCTCGTCGGTGGTTCGCACGCGGATGCGCCGCTGGGGATTGTGCTCGCGCGCGAGCGCCCGACCCACGGTTCGCCCGCACACCACCGCCTCGAGCAGCGAGTTGCTGGCCAGACGGTTCGCCCCGTGCATCCCGGTGAAGGCCACCTCGCCGCAGGCCCACAAGCCCGCCCGCGTGCTGCGTCCGAGCGTGTCGACCACCACGCCGCCCATGTGATAGTGCGCCGCAGTGCTCACCGGGATCGGCTCACGGGCCGGATCGATGCTCAGCATCCGGCACGCCTCGAGCGCCGCCGGAAACGCCTCGGCGTGCTCGCCGGCGAAGACGCTGCTCGCATCCAGCCAGACCGACTCGCCGCGCGCGCGCCGCACCCACACCTCACGCGCCACCACGTCGCGCGGCGCGAGCTCCGAGAGCGGATGCACCGCCGGCATGAATCGCTCGCCGCGGGCGTCGCGCAGCACTGCGCCTGCGCCGCGCAACGCCTCGGTGAGCAGCGGCAGCGGATCGGCACCGGCAGCGAGCGCGGTGGGATGGAACTGGACGAACTCCAGACCCGCCACGCGCGCCCCGTGACCGAGGGCCATGGCCAGCCCATCCCCCTGGGCGGCCGGCCCGTTGGTGGTGCTCGGGAACAACCGGCCCACCCCGCCGGTGGCGAGGACGGTCTCGTGCGCCTCGAGCCGCACGGTCTCGCCCGCGGCATCCACCGCCCAGGCCCCGCACAGCCGCTCGGCCGGCCCTTCGCGCAGCGCGAGCACGTGCAGACCGCAGAGCAGATCGACATGCGCAGCCTGCGCCGCCGCCCCCAACAGCGCCGATAAAATGGCCACGCCGGTGCGATCCCCGTGCGCGTGCAGCACCCGGGCGCGGCTGTGGCCGCCCTCGCGATGCAGCTGCCAGCCGGCCGCATCGCGCTCGAAGGGCACGCCGAGCTCACACAGGAAACTCACCGCCTCGGCAGCTGCGCGGATCACGCGCAGCGCCGCGCGCCGGTCGCTGCTGTGGCCGCCGGCCGCGAGCGTGTCGGCCATCTGCGCCTCGACCGAGTCCCCCGCACCCAGCGGCGCGGCGAGCCCTCCCTGGGCGAGCGCGGTGGAACTGGCAAGACGCGGATCGGCCGCCGATACGACCAGCACGCGGCGGGGCGCGGCGGCGAGCGCGGCGCACAGACCGGCTGCGCCGGCGCCGATGACGAGCACATCGGTCTCGAGCGTGCGCATCGCCGCGACGCTCAGCCGATCTCGAGCATGCGCGCGATCGGGCGGCGCGCCCGGGCGGCGAGCGCCGGATCGATCTCGATCGGTGCGGCGAGCATCTCGAGCGCCTGCACCACGCGCTCGAGCGTGGTGGCCTTCATGTGCGGACACAGGTTGCACGGGCGCACGAACTGGATGTCCGGGCACTGCACTGCGACGTTGTCGGCCATGGCGCACTCGGTGAGCAGCATCGCCCGCGGCGGGCGGCGCTCGCTGAGGAAATGGGCCATCGCCCCGGTGGAGCCGACGAAGTCCGCTTCGGCGCGCACCCCTTCGGGACACTCCGGATGGGCGAGCACGGTCACCTGCGTCTCGAGTCGGAAGGCGCGGATGTCGGCGGGGTTGAAGCGGGTGTGGACCTCGCACTGCCCGCCCCAGGCGATCACCTCGACGCCGCTCTCCTCGGCGACGAACCCGGCCAGGTGCTGATCGGGCAGCATGATGACCCGCGGTGCGCCGAGCGCGCGCACCACCCGCACGGCGTTGGCGGAAGTGCAGCACACGTCGACTTCGGCTTTCACCGCCGCTGTCGTATTGATGTAGGCGACGACCGGCACCCCGGGACACGCGGCGCGCACGGCGCGCACCGCCTCGGCATCAATGGAATCGGCGAGCGAGCAGCCGGCCTCCGCGGCGCTGAGCAGCACGCATTTGTCCGGACAGAGCAGCTTGACGGTCTCGGCCATGAAGCGCACGCCGCACACCACCAGAGTGCGGGCCGGTGCTTCGAGCGCGTACTGCGCCATGGCGAGCGAATCCCCGGTGAAATCCGCCACCGAGCTCACCAGCGGCGTCTGGTAGTTGTGGGCCAGCACGAGTGCGTCGTGTTCGGCCTTCAGCGCCGCGATGCGCGCGATCAGCGGCTCGGCGAGTGCGATTTCGGCCTCGGGGACCACATGCGCGAGGCGGGCGGCGAGGGACGTGTGAGGATCGGCGTGGGCGTTCATGAGCGCGCCGATGATGCCGCAGCGGTCGGCCGCGGGCGTAGCGGCGCCGATGACGAAAATCACTTTTTCCGCACGCTGCGCGTCCGGGGGGGCTGCGGAAAATCCTGATATCTATCGCAGCATCTGCCGCGCTATCGTTGCCGACATGAACAGCCACGACCGCACCCGCAGCCGCACCGGCGCGCAGAGTGAAACCGATTGTGCCGCCTGCCCGGCCACGCGCCGCTGCTGGGGCCCCGAGCCGCTCACCACCGATGCCGTCCACGCCCGGCGCGAGCCGCCGCTCGAGCGCGGCGCACGCCTGCTCGAGCAGGGCGCCGCGCCGGCGGTGTACATCGTAGCCACCGGCTGCTTGGTGCTGCGCATGAGCCTGCCGGACGGCTCGCAGCGAGTGGTGGGACTGCGCCTGCCGGGGGAACTGGTCGGCCTGGAGAGCTATGCGCGCGGTGTTCAGCCCTACACCGCCCAGGCCGCCACCGCGAGCGCGGTGTGCCGGCTGCACATGCCCGCGCCCGGCACCGCCGCCGGGCACGGCGCGCTGCTCGAGCGGCTGCTGCTGAAGAGCGCCGCGCAGCCCGACCGGGCCGCCGCGCCCTGGGCGGGGCTGCCGGCGGTCGAGCGGGTCGCGGCCTTCATCGAGAACTACATCGAGCGGGCCCAACTGCCGGCGCGCGAGGAGCGCTTCCGCCTGCCGCTCACCCGCGCCGACATCGGCTCGTACCTCGGGCTCGCCCCGGAGACGGTGGTGCGCGCCCTCGGGCACCTGAGCCAGGCACAGCGCCTGGCGGTGCGCGGGCGCACCGTCAGCCTCGGTGGTACGCTCTGAGCGCACAGCGGCCGGGCACCGCCCGAGGCGGCGCGCGGGTATAATCGCGCCGCATGATGCCTCAACTCATCGAGCGTCTGCGCTCGGACCTCGGCGCCCTGAAGGACCAGGGCTTGTACAAGAACGAACGGGTGATCGAGAGCCCACAGGGCGGGCAGATCAGCACCGGCGGGCGCGAGGTGATCAACCTCTGTGCCAACAACTACCTCGGGCTCGCCAGCGATTCGACCGTGCTCGAAGCGGCGCACGCGGCGCTCGAGCAGTTCGGCTTCGGGATGGCCTCGGTGCGCTTCATCTGCGGCACGCAGACGGTGCACAAGGCGCTCGAGCGGCGCCTGAGTGAGTTCCTCGGCACCGAGGATGCGATCCTCTACTCCTCCTGCTTCGATGCCAACGGCGGACTGTTCGAGACGCTGCTCGATGAGCGCGATGCGGTCATCTCCGATGCGCTGAACCACGCCAGCATCATCGACGGGATCCGCCTGTGCAAGGCCGAGAGGCTGCGCTATGCGAACAACGACATGGCCGAACTCGAGGCCTGCCTGCAGCGCAGCGCCGCGGCCCGCACCCGTCTGATCGCCACCGACGGGGTGTTCTCGATGGACGGCACGGTGGCGAAGCTCGCTGAGATCTGCGCGCTCGCCGACCGCTACGACGCGCTGGTGATGGTCGATGACTCGCACGCCACCGGCTTCATGGGGGCGCACGGCCGCGGCACACCCGAGCACTGCGGGGTCGGCGCGCGCATCGACATCCTCACCGGCACGCTCGGCAAGGCACTCGGCGGCGCGAGCGGGGGCTACATCGCCTCGCGCGCCCCGGTGATCGAGTGGCTGCGCCAGCGCTCGCGGCCCTACCTGTTCTCCAACAGCATCCCGCCGGTGGTGGCCGCCGCCGGACTGCGCGTGCTCGAACTGCTCGCCGAGCGGCCCGAGCTGCGCGCTCGGGTGCACGAGAACGCCCGGTATTTCCGCGCCGGCCTCGAGCGGCTCGGCTTCATGCTCAAGCCCGGCGAGCATCCGATCATCCCGGTGATGATCGGCGATGCGGCGCTCGCGGCCCGCATGGCCGACCGGCTGCTCGCGCACGGTGTGTACGTCATTGGCTTCTCCTACCCCGTGGTGCCCAAGGGCCAGGCGCGCATCCGCACGCAGATGTCCGCCGCGCTCACGCGCGCCGACCTGGATACCGCGCTCGCGGCCTTCGCCGCCGTGGGCCGTGAACTCGGAGTGATCGCATGAAAGCGCTGGTCAAGAAGGAATCCGCACCCGGCATCTGGCTCGAGGACATCCCCGAGCCGAAGATTGGACCGAACGACGTGCTGATCAAGATCGCCAAGACCGCGATCTGCGGCACCGACATGCACATCTACAACTGGGATGCCTGGGCCCGCAAGACCATCCCGGTGCCCATGGCCGTCGGCCACGAGTACTGCGGCCGCGTCGTGGAAGTCGGCTCGGAGGTCCGGGGCCTCGCCGTCGGGGACCGCGTCTCCGGCGAAGGGCACATCACCTGCGGGCACTGCCGTAACTGCCGCGCCGGCCGCCGGCACCTGTGCCGCAACACGGTCGGCGTGGGCGTCAACCGCCCCGGGGCGTTCGCCGAGTATCTCTCGATCCCGGCCGACAACGCCTTCAAGCTGCCGGACTCGATCAGCGATGACATCGCCTCGATCCTCGATCCGTTCGGCAACGCGACGCACACCGCGCTGTCGTTCAACATGGTCGGCGAGGACGTGCTGATCACCGGTGCAGGTCCGATCGGCGTGATGGCCGTGGCGATCGCCCGCTTCGTCGGCGCCCGCCACGTCGTGATCACGGACGTGAACGACTTCCGGCTCGCGCTCGCGCAGAAGATGGGGGCGACGCGCACCGTCAACGTACAGCGCGAGACGCTCGATCAGACCATGAAGGATCTGGGCATGCAGGAAGGCTTCGACGTCGGCCTGGAGATGTCGGGCAATCCGGCCGCGTTCCGCGACCTGCTGCGCACCATGCATCACGGCGGGTCGGTGGCGCTGCTCGGCATCCCGCCGGAGGAAACCGCCATTGACTGGAACCAGGTGATCTTCAAGGGCCTGACCTTGAAGGGCATCTACGGCCGGGAGATGTTCGAGACCTGGTACAAGATGGCGAGCCTGCTGCAGAGCGGTCTCGACCTGACCCCGGTCATTACCCACCATCTGCCGATCCAGGCGTTCCCCGAAGCCTTCTCCATCATGGGCTCGGGCCGCTCCGGCAAGGTCATCCTCGACTGGCAGACCCTCTGAGGCTCAGCGGCACGCCCGCGCGCCGCGGCGCGCGGGCGTGCTTAACGCTGGGTGCAGAAGCAGTAGGCGTAGAGCTTGCCGCGCGCCCCGAAGCGCGTCAGGTCGCTGAGTTCGCGCGCGTAGGGCGAGAGCGATCCGGCGAGCGCCCCGAAGCCCGGCAGACTCACCTTCGGACCGAACAGCGCGACCGCCGCGAAGGCCGCACGCGCCTGGGCGCGCTCGAGCAGCAGCTGCGTCCAGGAGCGGCGCCGGTGCAGGAACTGCACGCGGTAGTGCTCGAGCTTCGCGAGGCTCGCCGCGGCGTGCTCGGCGTCCTCGAGCGTGCCCAGATGATCGACCAGGCCGATGTGCCGCGCCGCGGCCCCCGCCCAGACGTGTCCCTGGCCGATGGCATTGACCTGGGCGTCGGTGAGGTGACGGCCGTCGGCGACGCGCTCGACGAACTGGGCGTAGCCGCGGTTGATCTGCGAGCGGATCAGCAGCTTCGATTCGGCGTTCAGCGGCTGCCCCGGGGACATCTGACCGGCGAGCGGCGTGGTTCCCACCCCGTCGCTGCCGATGCCGAACTTCCTCAGCGCCTGCTTGAACGTCGGAATGATGGCGAAGATGCCGATCGAGCCGGTGAGCGTCGCGGGACTGGCGTAGATCTCGTTGGCCGGTGCGGCGATGTAGTACCCGCCCGAGGCGGCGTAATCGCCCATCGAGACCACGAGCGGCTTGCCGCTCGCGCGCAGCGCCACCAGCGCGTGATAGATCTCCTCGGCGGCCGTGACGCTGCCGCCCGGGCTGTCGATGCGCAGCACGACGGCCTTGATGTGCGAGTTGGTGCGCGCGGTGCGGATCAGACGCGAGAGCGAGTCCCCGCCGATCGCCCCGGGCGGCTCGCGCCCATCGAGAATGTCCCCGTCGGCCACGATCACCGCGACCCGCGGCTCACTCGCGTCCGGTGCAGCCCGTTCGCTGCGCACGAGTTTCGCGTAGGTGCCCGCGCCGACGGCATTGAACGTGCCGTGCGCGTCGGCGCCGACCAGGTGGATGACGCGCTGTTCGAACTGATGCTTGTCGATGAGCGCGCTCACCAGGTGCGCCTTGAGCGCCACTTCGGCCGCATCGCCGTCAGCGGCGCTGACCGTCTTCGGCAGCGTGTCGACATACTGGGCGATCGCGCCTGCCGGCAGCCCGCGCGCGGCGGCGACTTCCCGCTGATAGGTCGTCCACTGAGCGTCGAGGTAGGCGGTGCTCTGCGCGCGGTCGGCCTTGGACATGTCCTGGCGCGTGAAGATTTCCACTGCGCTCTTGTACTTGCCGACCCGGAACACGTGCACGTGCACGCCGAGCTTCTTCAGCAGTCCGGCGAAATACAGCGAGTAGCGGCTGAAACCGCGGATCAGCACGTATCCGGTCGGATCGAGGTCAACCTGATTGGCCTGCGCGGCGAGGTAGTACTGGTCCTGGTCGAAGGCGGTGCCGAAGGCGAGCACCGGCTTGCCGCTGGCGCGAAAGACCTGAATGGCGCGGGCGAGCTCCTCGAGCATCGGCAGGCCCGCGTGGTCCATGTCATCGAGATCGAGCACCAGCGCGCCGATGCGCGGGTCCTTCGCGCCGGCGCGGATCGCGCTCACCAGGTTCCACAGCAGCGTCTGATGCACGCCCTCGCCCTGGGCGTTCTCGAGGGCCCGCTCGACCGGATCCCCGCTCAGCTGCTCGACTAAGCGCCCGCGCGGCGCGACCACCAGAGCGGCGCGCTGCGGCATGGTCGGGCTGGCCTCATAGAGCACGCCGACCAGGAACCCGAACAGCGCGAGCAGCAGCAGCAGATGCAGCAGCTTGCGCAGCCCGTCCAGGCCACGCCACACCCCGAGCAGGATCTTGCGCACGGTGCCCATGGGCGGGCGCGTCAGACCTTCTCTTCGATCCTCGCGGCCTTGCCCGAGCGCTCACGCAGGTAGTACAGCTTCGCACGGCGCACCTGGCCGCGACGCTTGATCGTGATGTCACTGATCGCCGGGCTGTAGGTCTGGAAGACGCGCTCGACGCCCTCGCCGTGGGAGATCTTGCGTACCGTGAACGAGGAGTTCAGGCCCCGGCGGCTGATGGCGATGACCACGCCCTCATAGGCCTGTACGCGCTCGCGGTCGCCTTCGACCACTTTCACCTGTACGACCACGGTGTCGCCGGGCTTGAAGTCCGGGACCTTGCGGGTCATGCGTTCTTTTTCGAGTGTTTGAATGATGTTGCTCATGGTCTCATCCTCGATCGTCGCCCCGGTCCGCTTCTGCGGCGAGGAGTTCATTCAGTAACCGCTGCGCGTCGGGCTGCAGCGCCTGCCCGCGCACCAAATCCGGGCGGCGCCGCCAGGTGCGCGCCACCGCCTGGGCGAGCCGCCAGCGCTCGATGTCGGCGTGATTGCCCGACAAGAGCACCTGGGGCACTTCCAGGCCTTCGAACACTTCCGGCCGCGTGTAATGCGGCCAGTCGAGCAGCCCCTGCGAGAACGAATCGCACTCGCTGGAGCGCTCATCGCCCAGCACTCCCGGCAGGAGTCGCGCCACCGCGTCGATCACCGCGAGCGCCGGCAGCTCCCCGCCCGAGAGCACGTAATCGCCAATCGACACTTCCCGATCGATCCCGAGCTCGATCACCCGCTCGTCCAGGCCCTCGTAGCGTCCGGCCACGAGCATCAGCCCCGGCAGCGCCGCGAACTCCCGGGCCATCGCCTGGGTGAACCGCTCGCCCTGAGCCGAGAGGCACACCCGGGGGCTGCCGGCCGGCAGCCGCGCCGCCGCGGCGCGGATCGCCGCGAGCATCGGCTCGGGCTTCAGCACCATGCCGGGCCCACCGCCGTACGGCCGATCGTCCACCGTGCGGTGCACGTCGCGCGTGTGCTCGCGCGGATCCTCCGTGCCCACCGCCAGCCGCCCGCTCACGAGCGCCCGTCCCACCACGCCGAAGCGCAGCGCGCCGGTGATCATCGGCGCAAACAGCGTGACCACTTCGATCTGCATGGAACGCCCATCCGCGCGGCGCGCACAGTGTGCCCGGCGTGCTAC
>JAJZSQ010000075.1 GCA_021849615.1 Pseudomonadota bacterium | reverse complement strand
GGCGGCGCCCGAGGGGGCCATGCCGAACCACAGCGGCTTGCCGGGCCGCTGCGCGACCTTGTGAAAAATGCAGCGCACGCCGAGGGATTCGAGCGCCTGTGGCACCAGGTCGAGTTTGCCCATCGAGACCCCGCCGCTCAGTACCAGCACGTCGTGGGTCTCGAGGTGAAATTTCAGCCGGGCCTCGAGCTCGGCCGCATCATCGCGCAGGTGCTCGGTCGCGATCCGGGGGTAGCCATGCAGTTCGAGCGCCGCGGCAATGGCATACGCGTTCGAGCGGCGCACCTGATGTTCGAGAATCGGTTCACCCGGCTCGATGAGCTCGTTGCCGGTGGAGAGCACCGCGACCATCGGTTGGCTCGCCACCCGGACCCGGGCCTTGCCGGCCGCGGCAGCGAGCGCGATCTGCGGGGGGCCGAGACGCATCCCGGCGGTGAGCAGCCGCTCGCCCTGGCGTGCATCCGTGCCGCGGGGGTGCAGGTGCTGTCCCGGGGCAACCGTGAGGCCGTCCGCCAGGCTCGCGGTCCCGTCCGCCACCGCGATCTGCTCGACGGGCACGACGCAATCGCATCCCACCGGCAACGGCGTGCCGGTCATGACTTCGATGCAGTGCTGCGCCGAGGCGAGCATCAGGGCGGGCTCGCCGGCCGCTTGAGTCGCCTGGATGCGGAAGCGGCGTTGCCCGGCTGCGACCGCGGCGCTGTGCAGCGCGATGCCGTCCATGGCGACCCGGTCGAAGGGCGGTTGGTCGCGCTCGGCGCAGATGTCCTCGCGCAGCACCGCCCCGGCGCACTGCAGCAACGGCAACGACACGGTCGGCAGGCACGTCAGGTGCCTGCCGATCAGTTCATCCGCTTGCCCGGGGCTGAGCATGGTCCGTCGCGCTCCCCAGTGAGCTAGTTGCTCTTTTTGGCGTGTTTCTTCTGGTAGATCCGCACCTGCGCATTGAAGCGCTTGGCGACCTTCTGCAGCTGATCCACGGCCGCGTTGTTGCGCTGGATCTCCATGACCTCGAGC
This sequence comes from Pseudomonadota bacterium, assembly GCA_021849615.1. Lineage (GTDB taxonomy): Bacteria > Pseudomonadota > Gammaproteobacteria > Steroidobacterales > Steroidobacteraceae > 13-2-20CM-66-19. Next base: position 12,696 of record JAJZSQ010000075.1, on the reverse strand, counting down.
GACTTGATCTGCTTCTTCGTCAGCTTCAGCGACTGTTTCGCAATGGTCGCATCACTCTGCTTCTTGATGCAGGTGAGATAGGTGTTCATCGTGGCGTTGTACGCCTGCACCGCCTTCTGTGCGGCCAGCATCTGGGGGAGCGTCGCGACGTTGCCGTCGGGCAGGTTCGAAGGCGGCTGCGGGTACGTGCAGTCCGCATACGCCGGAGCCAGGGTGAGCGCTGCGAGAGCCGCCGCGGCGAGCAATGATTTCATTAGAGACCCTCTGGTGAGTGAGCGATTATCTTAGCTCACACGGATTTCTCCTGCGCATTGGGTGTGCCGGCGGCCTGCGGGACGAGGCGGGCTCAGGAGAGCTGCTTCGGTCCCTCGCCGGGCGTCGTGAGCAGAGCGAAGCAGGACTCGGCGGCGAGTTCGGCCGCCGCAGTGATGGCCGCTTGTGCCATGCCGGCGCGCGCCATCGCGTTCAGGCCGAGCAGCACCGCGATCACGTACCCGGCGGTTTCTCCCGGTGCTTCGTTGGCGATCGCGGCAAACGTCTGGCGTTTGAGATGGGCCAGGTGCGCCCGGGTCGCGCGGCTGACCGGCAGCGGTTGACTGGCGGCCGTGAGGAGCAGGCAGCCCCGTCCACGGTTGGCCGCCAGGAACCGGCCGACGAACCGGATGAATGCGGCCAGCCGCGCCGCCGCAGGGCCCGGTCCGTGCAGGGTGGCGAGCCCCGTGCAGGTCACGGTGCCGACATAGCGCTGCAGCGCCATGCGCCACACATTTTCCTTGTCCCCGAACGCGGCATAGAAGCTGCCGCGCTGGATGCCGACACGCGCCTGCAGGCTGTCGATCGACGCCCCCGCGTAGCCTTGATCCCAGAACGCCTCGATGATCTTCTCGAGCGCGGCGTCGGGATCGAAGGTGCGGGGGCGGCCGGCCATGGGTGCGTGCGCCTCAGGCGCCAGCGCCTTGCGGCGCCGACCAGGCAAACGTCGCGAACGGTGCGTCGAGCGGGGTGGCCGCGAGGTGATTGACGTAATTGGACATGACTTTCTGCGCCAGCCCGACGAGGATATCGAGGACGTTGCGGCGGGTAAATCCGGCCGCCAGGAACTGCTCGACATCCTCCGGTGCGACTTCGCCGCGCTGGCGGACCAGCTTCAGCGTGAACTGGCGCAACGCCTCCAGGCGCGCATCCGGCAGCGCACGGCCCTCCCGTAACGCGGCAATGCTGGCCGCATCGAGGCCCTGGCTCTTGGCGATCGCTGTATGGGCCGGAACGCAGTAATGGCAGCGGTGCTCCACGTTGATGGTGAGCCAGACGACGTTGCGTTCGGCCGCACTCAGGCTGGTGTGCTGAAAAATCTCGTGCAGCTTCTGATAGGCGTCCAGATGCTCCGGGGACTCAGCCATGACCGCGTGCAGGTTCGGGACCATGCCGTAGGCTTTGCGCGAGCCCTCCAGCAGGGGGCGGCTGGCGGGCGGGGCGGAATCGAGTGTGTGCAGCGTGAAATTCGACATGACGGTTCTTTCGGCGGTTCGGGGAACATTCCCCGGGGACCAGCATGCCCAATTATGGACTGAACGATCAATAATTACTTTGAGAGAGTCCCGGGCCGTCCATCCGGGGGGGCGGTGAGCGGGTTCAGCAATCCGGGCAGTTCCGCGAGCGTGCGCACTTCCCGCTCCGGTGCACCCGGCAGACGCTCGGGGCGCTGCCCGTAGCGGTTACACCAGACCACATGCATGCCGAACGCCGAGGCGGCGTACGCATCCCAGGCGTTGGACGATTGGAAGCACACTGCCTCGGCCGGGACACCGAGGGAGTCCAGTGCGAACCGGTACACATCGGGGTGGGTCTTGAACTGCCGAACGGCGTCGGCGGAGAGCACCGCATCGAGCAGCTCGCCGATGCCCGCCGCTTCGAGCGCAGCGCTCAGCATGACCGGTGTTCCATTGGACAGCACGGCGGTCACGAACCCGGCTTCGCGCAGCTCGCGCAGTACTGCCGGTACCTCCGGGAACACCGGCAATCGAAGGTACAGCGCCATCAGGCGCGCATGCAGCCCGGGCACGGTGAGACCGACGCTCTCCAGCGCGTACTCGAGCGCCTCGCCGGTGACCTGCCAGAAGTCCGCATAGCGTCCCTGCAACGTGCGCAGCCAGGTGTACTGCAGCTGCTTATCGCGCCACAGCGTCGAGAGCGCCCCTCGCTGCGCCTCGGGAACCTCGTGGCAGCGGCCGAGGACGGATGCAAAATCGAACAAGGTGCCGTACGCGTCGAACACGCATGCTCTGATCCCTGAGATCTTGTTCATCGGTCGCCTCTTCAATTTGTGAAGCCCATCGGGCACCGCGGCGGGTGCGGTGCGCGCCGTGTGCCTGATAGACTGCACCGGTGCGCGGGCGCCCGTAGCTCAGTTGGATAGAGTACCTGGCTTCGAACCAGGTGGTCGGGGGTTCGAATCCCTCCGGGCGCGCCACTCCTGTACCGACCCCTGGAGGATCGTGCCATGAACAGACCGAGCTGGCGGAGCGTGATGTGTCTCGCCCTTGTACTGGGGGCACCAGCGGCGCTGGCGGACCGGTACAGCGATACGGTGGCCTTGTTTCGGCATGCGGGTCAGACCGCAGAGTTCTTCAAATCCAGTTACGGATATGCCGTTTTCCCGACGGTCGGCAAGGGCGGTTTCATCGTCGGCGCCGCGCACGGCGACGGACGCCTCTACGAGCAGGGCCGGTACGTGGGCAAGACTTCCGTGACGCAGGTCAGCGTCGGCTTCCAGCTTGGCGGCCAGGTCTACAGTGAGATGGTGTTTTTTCGCGATCCGGCCGCGTTGAAGCGCTTCGAGTCAGGGAAGTTCGCGTTGAGCGCCGACGTCAATGCCGTCGCCCTCACTGCCTCCGCGGGCGTCAGTGCGAGCACTACCGGAACCGAAGCGGGCGCCAGCGGGACGGAGACTCATGCCGTCGCGACCGGCCACTATCAGCACGGCGTGGCGGTGTTCACGATCACCAAAGGCGGCTTGATGTATCAGGCCGCCGTGGCGGGCCAGAAGTTCTCGTTCACGCCGGCGCGCTGAGACGCGCCGGCTGCTGCCGCGCGAACAACACGGCCAGCGCACACGAGGCGAGCCGCGCGCGCGCATCGTCGGCACGGCTAGTCAGCATGATCGGAACTCGTGCGCCGAGCACGATGCCGGCGAGTTCCGCGCCCGCCAGGTACTCGAGCTGCTTGGCGAGCATGTTGCCCGCCTCCAGATCCGGAACGACGAAAATGTCGGCGCGCCCCGCGACGCCGGAGATGATCGACTTCGTGGCTGCGGCGGCGCGCGAGACTGCATTGTCGAAGGCGAGCGGTCCGTCCAGCACCGCGCCGGTAATCTGGCCGCGGTCGGCCATTTTGCACAGCGCCGCGGCATCGAGTGTCGATTTGATCTTCGGCGTCACGAGTTCGACGGCCGAGAGGATCGCGACCTTCGGCGTGCGCACGCCGAGAGCGTGTGCCAGATCGATGGCGTTCTGCACGATGTCGCGCTTGTCTTCGAGCGACGGGTAGATGTTGACCGCCGCGTCGGTGATGAACAGCAGCCGGGGGTAGTGCGGGGCGTCGATCGCGAACACGTGGCTCACGCGCCTCTCGGTGCGCAGTCCCTGCTCGGGATCGACGACGGCGTGCATCAGTTCGTCGGTGTGCAGCGCACCCTTCATGATCGCGTCGACCTCGCCGTGCCGCGCCATCTGTACGGCACGCTCGGCCGCGGCGTGACTGTGTTCGGTGTCGATCACGGTGTGTCCGGTGAGCTCCAGATGGGAGCGGCGGGCGGCTGTGCGGATGCGCTTTTCCGGTCCGATGAACACCGGACGGATGAGGCCGGCGCGCTGGGCCTCGAGGGCCCCGAACAGCGACACCGAATCGACCGGGTGGACCACTGCGGTGCGCAGCGGCGCGTGCCGCCGGGCCAGCGTACAGAGCTGCTCCAGTCGCTTCAGCGCGGGCGCTGCCGCGGGACGGGCGCGGGATGCGGGTCGGGGGCTCATGGTGGCGCGATGCTCGGCTTACGGCAGTGCCTCTACTGTGGCACGTTCGGCGGCCCGCTGCCTTTCGCTAAGCGCAAGGTAGCCGAGGCTTCCCGCGGCGATCGCGCGCTGCCCGGCGTCGGACAACGCGATGAGCAGGTACTGGCGCGCGAGCGGATCGAGCGTGCCACCGGGCGGGATGCGCACGTAGATCCTCAGTTCCCGATCGAGCGGGTAGCGTCCGGCGATGAGGTTCGCGCGAGTCGGGGCAATGGCCGCGGCGTGTGCATGCGGGGCCAGGGCGAGCGCATGAAGGCGGCCCGGAGCGCGGTTCAATGCGGCAAAGCCGATGGCGTCGGGATCGGCGCCAATGGCGTTCACGACCTCGATGGACTCACGGTACGCGTGCATGCCTGCGGCGAATCTTCGCCCGGCCAGTACGCGATGACGCAGGCATCGGGCGAGGGCGGTGCCCACGGCCAGTCCGTAGAGGTGCACCGGCCGGTTTGCCCAGCGGCCGCCGAGGCCGAATTGTCCCCAGCGCAACGAATGCTGCGGTGCGCTGAACAGGCGGCGCACCTGCCCGAGCGTGAGCTGGCGCAGCGGATTGCCGGGCGGAACGAGCACGGCCAGGGGGCCGGATAGTGCCCGCGGATCGAGCGAGTCGTGCGATCGGTATGCCGATCGGCGCATCGCCGACGATGCGCCGGTACTGCGTCAGTGCCCGCGGCAGAAAGGGTGCGCCCATGGGCGCGAACAGACTGCGGCCCGCGGCGAGCGCCGCGGGCGCCGTGCGCGTTCCCTCCAGCCTGAGCGCAAAGTGCGCGTGCGGGTGCGTGCGCTCGAACAGTCGGTCGAGCGCGAGCAGCATCTGGCGCATGTCGTTGTAGCCGACGATCGTAATCGCGCCGCTGCGTGTCAGATAGGCAGCGTGCACCGAGCGGTGCATCAGGTGCGCGAGTTGGCGACGTGCGCGGCGCCGCTGGGGCATCGTCAGCGGCAGAAAACCTTCAGCGCAGTGCGCGACCTGACGCTGCCCGGCGGCACTCAGGACGTAGTCCAGGAACGCCCCGAGGCGTGCCGGTAAGGGTTTGCCGGGCACAACGTTGAGCAGGAAGTAGATGCGCCGGCTGAGCGGATATCGCCGGGATGCGACGTTCGCGGGCGTACCGCGACGCCAGCGCTGTCCGGCGCGTGCTGCCAGCGGCACGGTCCGCACGCCCGGCAGCGCGTAGCCGAAGCCGCTGTAGCCAACCCCGTCCGGATCGCTCGCGACGCGGCGTACGATCGCCTGCAGTGCGCTCTCGCCCGGGCGATCGACCTGCACGCGCAGGTCGGCACGAAATGCCGCGCCGTGCAGCACCCGGTGCTCGAGATAATTGACGATGCCGGGCGGATTGCCGCTCGCTCGCCGGGGCATCATCCCGTACAGATGGATGGGTCGGTCGGTCCAGCGGCCGCGCAACCCGAGCTGCCCCCAGGTGCGCAGCGCTCCGTGCGCACGCCGACCGGTGAACAGGGCCTTGAGCTGCGCCAGAGTCAGGCCGGGGAGCGGATTGGCCGCGTTCACGTAGATCGCGATCGCATGGGTGCCACCACGCGTATCGTAGCTGCCGTCCGCCACGTTCAGCAGCGTCGGTGCATAGCCGAAGCGGCGCTCAAATGCGCGGATCTCGGACGGAAACGGTTCGCGCACGAAATCCGCCAGGTCCGCACGGCCCGCGAGCAGCCGCTGGAAGCCACCGGCCGCCAGAGTGACGCGCGGATCTGTCCGGATCCGCACCTGCGGGTGTCCGTGTTCGAACGCATCGCCCCACGCCCGGACCAGCGGCACCATGGTGCTGCCGCCGGCGCAGCGCACGGTGCCCTGGAGCCGGGGTACGGCCGCCCTGGTCGGCGTCGCCCCCAGGAGCAGTCCCGGAATCAGGGCGAAGACGGTCAGCATGGGGTGGCGCATCGGGTTCATCGGGGCTCCGGCGGGTCAGCGGGGGGGCGAGCAGCGCGTAGCGCCGGCCCTGGGGCAGATCGTACCGGCGCACGATGCGCGCGACCGCAGCGCGCTGCAGGCGGCCGGCCACGCCGTCTCCCGGCGGTCGCGCGGTACCTACCGCGTGCAGCAGCGGCGTGAACGGGCCGGCGGCATGGCCCGGAAGCAGGACCAGGACGCGCGCCCCGGGGCCTTGGGCGCGCAACCAGCGCTGGACTGCGGCGGCGGCGGCGGGCGCGGGAACGTCGAGCCGCGTGAAGCGGGTCCGAAGGCCGCGATCGAGCATCGCAACCGTGGTCTCATCCGGGTTCAGCAGCGCAAGCGGCGCGTGCCGCGTCGCCGCGTGGATGCGCCGCGCGAGCGCGGGTAAATCCTGCCAGCGATCAATCATGGGAAAGACCGCAAGTGCGCTCAGACAGAACGCCGCGCCGTAGGCCGCGTAGCTCCAGGTGAAACTCTTCAGCGCGTCGGCCTTCTGCTGCGCACGCGCCGCCCGGCGCAATGCCAGGGCCATACACGTGACCGCCGCGCCGGCCCAGACCAGATCCAGGGCCGTAGTGAGCGGCGCGGCGCGCTGCACCAGCGCGACGGCGATGGCGAGCGCCGCAAACACGCTGCCGGCGAGCGCAATCGTCCAGCGCGTCCAGCGCAGCGCGCTGCGAGGAGCGACGCCGAGCTGATGGCACTCACTGACCCACAGGCCGATGAGCAGGCTGGCGCCGAGCAGCGCCGGCGCTGCGTACACGTCACGGGCCGTGGCAGCCAACGACAGCAGGATCAGCCACGGCAACGTGGCCGATACGGCGAAGCGCCAGGCCGTGCCCTGCGGTCCCGACCGGCGCACGCCGCGCCAGGCGAACAGTGCCGCGCCGATCGCGAGCGCCGTCCAGGGCAGCAGATACACCGGCAGCTGCAGGAAATACTTGCCGAAGGTGTTGTGATGCGCCTCGGTGTAGCGGTAGGCAGGCGGCGCCGCGACCGTCATGAAGCGGCCGACCAGGTTGTACCAGAACAAGACGCGCAATGCGTGCGCACCGCGCGCGGTGTGTGCGACGGCGAGCAGCCATGGCCCGATGATCACCGCCTGCAGGGCGAATCCGGCATACAACTGCGCGCGCAGCATTTCCTTCCAGCGGCGCTCCCAGACGATGAGCGTCAGCAGCGTCAGGCCCGGCACCAGCCAGCCGACCGCGCTTTTGGCCATGAAGCCGGCTGCGGCCCCGGCGTGCATCAGCAGGTAGCCGACGAGTTTGCGCCGCCCGGTCGGTGCGCGGTACCCCAGATACGCGCCGAGCAATGCCACGGCGCAGGCAGCCAGCAGCGGCGCATCCGGCGCGAGCCACATGGAGACTCGATACGCGGTGATTGCGCTGCCGGCCACCAGAGCCGCCACGACGGCAGCCGGGAAGCCATCGAGCGCCCATCCCAGCGCACCCATCGCCAGCGCCAGCATCAGGGCGTAGAGGAGATTCGGCAGGCGCAGCGCCGCGGCATGGTCGCCGAAGGCACGCAGGCTCAGTGCCGCCGCCCAGTACGTCAGCGGCGGCTTCTCGAGGAAGGCCCGTGCGGCCAAGTGCGGCAGGACCCAATGGCGCTGAGCGGCCATGCGCCAGGCGATGTCGGCCACCCGCGGCTCATCAGGCGTCCACAGGCCCCGCCCAAGCGTTCCGACCATCCACATCGGGGAGAGCGCGAGCAGCACCGGGGCGATCCAGCGGGTCGATCCGGGTTTCGATGGCGACGGCGGCATGCGCACCGATTATGCACTCGCGGCCGGCGCAGCTCGGTAGAGAGGCGCTTGATCGGATCGGTGACGAGGAGAAAGACCACGAGTGCGGTCCCGGCGGAGATTACCAGTACCTCTGCGGCCAGAATGGCCAGCACGATGCGCGTGTGGCTCCAGGCTCGGGCGCGCAGATGCGGGCGCGAAAGGTACAGCGTGATGGTGCCGACGGTGCTGTGCGGGTTGCACGGAGAGTGAATGGCCTGCACGATCCTGCTGAGGTGTCTCTGTGGCGCTGTGGCGCTGTGGCTGCGCCGCGCAACCTTTGGAACAGGCCGGTGGCGATTTCGCGCCCCAGCGTTTGATCGTGCAGATCACAGGCGATCTTGGCGGTGTTCTCCACGGTGACGACGAGTTGCTGCAGCTGGCTGACGAGTCGCGCATCTTCGTGACGCTCGACGATGTGCGCGGAAGCCAGCACGAAGGCGAGACCGAGCAGCAGCGCCAGCGCGAAGATCAGAGCTGTGGCGCGCAGCACGAGGCTGCTCGGTGCGGTAGGGTGCGTGCGGCGAGACGCCGCAGCGTCTCAACGGGGGGCAAGTCAAGGACGATCCTCACGCGAGGGGAGATCGCCGTGCGCGGTACGTAGGCGATGGCATTCGGATTGTCGCCCACCAGTTGCACCGCTGCATGCGCGCTCTGGACCGGAAAGGGCGGACTCGCCTGTTCGGAGAACACCAGGCGCGCCCAGTACGAGCCCACCTGCGCGAGGCCCCAGTGCACCAGCTGTTCATAGAACTGCGCGCGCTGCGCCGCCGGACAGGTCGATGGGCAGCGCCGGGGCGCCCGTGGACACTTGGCGCAGCCGGGCCATGAATAGATCGATGATCTGACTGCGTGTCAGGTACGCCACATGAGCGGCCGAATTGACGATGACCACCAGATCCTGCCCGGCGGCAGGTCTGGCGCGGGCCGGCGTGCCCAGCACGTTCGGCAGGGCTGGGAGCAGCAGCATGACGGGCGGGCGGCGCATGGCGTCAGAAGGCGAAGTCGACGGCGAGACTCGCGACCGTCATCGCGTCGCGGTTGGGGGCGGGCCGTTGGCATCGAAGATCAGCGCGCTGTGCGCGAGCCACACGTGATCGAGTTGAACCTTGAAGTCCATGTGCGGTGCGAAATCATAGCGCGCACTGAGTGCCAGATCCCGCTGGGTGGTCTGAAAGAACGTCTGCGCCTGCGCGGCGCCGGCGATGAGCAGGGCGAACACCGGCAGCGGCGGCAGACCCGTCGGGCGAGCCTGGCCGAAGTTCTCGGCGACGGAGAACAGCGCGAACGGCGTGACGTCCTTGACCTGCCAGCCGAGCAGCACATAGCCGGTATTCCCGTTCGGGCCCACCGGATGGTGCGAATCGAAGCGCACGAGCACCACCGTGGCACGCAGGTGGTGGCCGGTGTAGTTGGTGCCTGCCTGGACGGCATAGATGTTTTGCGGTGTACGTAGGAGTGAGCCGGCGAGCGGCGCCGCCCGCAGGACGGCGGTCGCCTCGAGTTCTGCGGCGAGGCCCTTGAATGGCGCGGCGCTGCGCTGCGAGAGACTGATCACGGCGAGGCGGGTCTCCCGGTCGCCATCGAGATAGTCGGCGGACAGGCCGAACATGTTGTTGTTCCTGAAGTCGATGACGCCGCCGTCGGCGGTGGCGAAGCGGAAGGGGATCTGGCCGCCGAACGCGCGCAGCCGGATCAGCGCAGCGCCGAGTGCCCGGGAGTAGGTGACCTCGGCGCCGTCGAAATCGGCGTTGGCGAGATTTCCGTAGACTTCCGGTGGCGGGCGCACGGTGAGATAGGCGTAACCCACATCGGGTGTATCGCCGAGCAGATAAATGCTCAGGCCCATGCGCCCGGTGCGCAGCATCCAGGCTGGGCTTGGCTCGTAGCGCAAGAAGGCGCGTGACAGTTGCAGCCGTCACCGGCCGGTGGCGTCACGTCGTGCGACCCCCTGAACCTCAGCGCTCAGTCCGAAGTCCGTGCTGCCGGTCAGTTGTGCGCCGAGCACCGAGTCGGTACCGAAGTCGAGCGCGCCAGCGCGCGCGCCGTGCCCCTGACCGAGGTCGCGGCGGAACGCCAGGCCGCGGCTGTTCTGGTAGACGGCACCCAGGGTGCCGAAGGCGTTCCAGTGCAGCGCCGGTGTGTCCAGAGTGTCTGCGTGAGCGCCGCCCGCTGCGGCCAGCAGCAACGCGCACAGCACCCCGATCTTCGGGACGCCGCGGCGGTGCGGGCTCGGACTCAATGGAAGGGGCCCCGGCACAACAGTGACACCGGGGTGGTCCCCTTAGGGGCGCTACTACTCATGGCCGCAGGATAAGTTCAACGTCTGTCCGGGGTCCGAGAAGTCCTTCTCGTTCCGCCGGTGCCTCACGCGGCCGGGGTGCGGTGCGCACTGGCGGGTTGTGCAAAGATAGGCACTTCCACCATTTCGATGCATCGTCATGACGACCCGAGCCGATGGCCGTTTCATCGAGACGCGCCTGAAAGACCTCAATCTCCAGCGGGGTAATCAACAAGTTCTCCACGGTGTGAACTGGACGGTCCGTCCGGGCGAACGGTGGGTGCTGGCGGGGGCCAACGGCGCGGGTAAGACGCAACTGCTGAAGGTGTTGGCCGGCTCGGTGTGGCCGACGCCGGACGGCGCAGACGTTCGCCAGTACCGCTGGCGTGGCGAGGCGTGGCACACGCCGCAGGAGCTCATGGCCGAGATCGCCTATCTCGGCCCCGAACGGCAGGACAAATACGAGCGGTACGGCTGGAATTACCCGGTCGAGCAGGTAGTCGGCACCGGTATTCACCGCACCGATATACCGCTCGAGCCGCTGGATGCGAATGCACGGCGGCGGGTTGCCGCACTGCTGCGCCAGCTGCGGATTGCGCCCCTGGCGGCCCGTCGTTTCCTGACGCTGTCCTACGGCGAGCGGCGCCTGGTGCTGCTCGCCCGTGCGCTCGCGGCCCGGCCGCGCCTGCTGCTGCTCGATGAGCTGCTCAACGGACTGGATACGCTCAATCGGGCGCGCGCCCTGCGCTGGCTCGAGAGCACTGCCGGCACCGCTCGACCCTGGGTGCTCTCAGTGCACCGCACCGAGGACGTGCCGGCGGCGGCCACCCACGTACTGATTCTCGATCAGGGCCGGGTCGGCTATCGCGGAGCGCGACGGCGCGCGCCGCTGCAGCGCTGGCTGTCGGCGGGCGTGCAGGGGGGCGGTGCGGTGCCGCCGTCGCGACGCTCGCGCAGCTTCGGGGCGGTATGGGTCGAGCTACAAGGCGCCGACGTTCATCTCGACGAACATGTCGCGCTGCGCAACCTGACATTCGCCGTACGCGCCGGGGAGTGTTGGGTCGTACACGGCCGTAACGGGTCGGGGAAGACCACACTGTTGCGTACCTTGTACGGCGATTACGGCGTCGCGGTCGGCGGGCGCATTGTGCGCCGAGGCGTCGAGCCGGGCGTCCCGCTCGAGACCTTCCGGCGGCGCGTGGCACTGGTGGCGCCGCACCTGCAGGCGGATCATCCTCTGCACCTGAGCGTGGCGGAGGCCGTGCAGTCGGGCCGGTACGCGAGCATCGGGCTGAACGATGCGCCGAGCAGGGCAGATGTGGCCGCCGCAAGGCGCGCCATGCGTGAGTTCGACGTGTTGCCGTATGCTAAGCGCACGCTGCGCGAGCTGTCCTATGGCCAGCTGCGTCGGGTGCTGTTCGCGCGCGCCTGGGTCGCCCGGCCGGGCCTGCTGCTGCTCGATGAGCCCTTCGCTGGGCTCGATCCACCGACGCAGAAGGCGCTGCAGTCGCGAATCGAGCGCCGCGTGGCCGACGGCGCGGCCGTCGTCATCGTCGTGCACCGGCGCGGCGAGTGGCCGCAGTGCGCGACCCATGAACTGCACCTCGCGGACGGGGCGCTGCGTTACGCTGGACCGGTGCGGCTCAGTCGAGGGTGATTTCGGTCTGGAAGACGGAAACCGCCTGGCCGATGATCCACACGGCCGAGACCGTGCCGCCGTTCATCTCCAGCTCGATCTGCACCCGCCCCGGTCGATGCAGCCAGCGGCCTTGCACGCCGGCGAAGGCCGCTGTGCGCCGGTCATGCTCCATCAGCCCGTGGTGCACCAGGTACACTCCGAGCAGGCCGTGTGCGTTGCCGCTGACCGGATCCTCGCCGATGCCGAGCGCGGGTGCGAACATGCGCGATTCGCTGAAGTGTTCGCTCGAGTGCGGCGTCAGCGCGAACACAAAGTAGCCCGGTGCGCCGATCTGCGCCGAGAGCGTCGTCAAGCGCGTCATGTCCGGCTTGAGGTGATTGAGCGCCTCGGCGCTGCGCACTCCGATGAGCAACCGCGGGCTGCTCGTCCCGGCGATGCGCAGTGGACAGCGCGGGTCCAGATCATCGGTGGCGAGCGCCAGCGCATCGAGCACGGCGAGGCGCTCGCGGTCGTTCAATTCCCGGCCGAGCGGCGGGGGGTTCTGGCGGATCGCAATGCGCCGCTCGGGCCCGCTGCCACGCACCTCGACGTCGACGATGGCGGCCCGGGATTTCTGCCGCAGGCGCGTCGGCGCGCCGCTGCGGGCGGCGAGGACATGCTGTGCCGCGACCGTGGCATGGCCGACGAAGCCGGCTTCGGTGCGCGGCGTGAAGAAACGCATGCGCACATCGTGATCGTCGCCGTCGGGTGCGAACACGAACGCCGTATCGGCATTGTTCAGCTCTCGGGCGATCGCCAGCATCTGCGCATCGGTGAGGCCGTCGGCGTCGAGCACCACTCCGGCGGGGTTGCCCGTGAAGCGCTCGAGTGTGAACGCGTCCACCTGGTGAATCTGAATCTTGCGGGTCATGGGGTCTCAGTCGCCTCGCGCTTCTGCGCATCAGCTGCGCCGAAGGGCGGCCATTCTAGCCGATCGGGCCCGGCCCGGTAGAATGCGCATCGATGGATATCGGG
>JAJZSQ010000074.1 GCA_021849615.1 Pseudomonadota bacterium | reverse complement strand
CACCAGCAGTACCTGGCGAAAAATCCGGACGGGTATTGCGGGCTGGGGGGATGCGGGGTGCCCTTCAAATTCGCGGAGTTGTCGGCGGGCGAGAAGGCGTAGTCGGAGCGATACGGTGGGTTTCAGAGGGAAACCCGCTGGTTAGTGTCGTCCTCAACGAAGGTCCTGCCTGTGGCTCCGGGTAGATACAGGATGCATGCGGCGTTGGGGTCTGCCAGACGTCTACCGTCGGCTGCGGGTAGGGACCGCCCGCTGTGAAGCTCATGAGCAGTGATTGCAGTAGCTACGATTCGTAGCTACAATGCGTCATGTACACTTGGGATGAAGCGAAACGACGGGTGAATCTGCGCAAGCATGGCATCGATTTCCGCGACGCACCGAAGATCTTCCGCGGATTCACGCTCACGGCAGAAGATGATCGGGAATTCTACGGTGAGCAGCGTTTTCTCACGCTAGGTTTGCTTGAGGATCAAGTCGTCTCGGTAGCCCACGCCGAGCGCGGGAAGGACATCCGGATCATTTCGATTCGCAAGGCAACGAAACATGAAGCGCGCTTCTATTTCTCGCAAATCACAAACTGACCTGCGCCGTGTAAGGCGAACGACTGATGCGACCATGGTTCGAGATGGCGATGCACCGGAGTGGACTCCAGAGATGTTCGCTCGCGCTGTGGCGCGCAAGGGGTTGAAGCCCGTGCCCAAGAAGGCACTGTTGTCGCTTCGCATCGATTCCGACGTCATCGAGTGGTTCAAGTCGCAGGGTTCTGGCTATCAGTCGAGAATGAACGCTTTGCTGCGGGCCTATATGGAAGCGCACCGGTGAGGTGATCGACCAAATCGATGCGAGGATCCGAGTAATTCGGACGATATGATGCTCACCATCGGGCGTACTACTACTACCACCAGCAGTACCTGGCGATGAATCCTGACGGGTATTGCGGGCTCGGCGGGTGCGGCGTGCCATTCCGGTTTGCCGACATGGCGTCCTGCGGGCCATAGATCGTGGTCGGGGCGGGATGGCGAAGTTCATAGCCCCGGAGCGTGTCTGCCCCGCCCGGGACCGTGTGCAGTCCTGCAGGTCGATGCCTGTCGCGCAGGGTGTCGATGCGTGCTCCGGTGACGCCACGCACTCAGGGGGTGCTGCGCTGCAGGCCCCGCGCGCCCAGGCATGAGGGCATGCCCAAGGGTGCTTGATTTTGAGCGCCGGCCGCACCCAGAATCCCGATAGCTTCGCCCACGGTCGGGCGATTCAGCTGTCGGCGGCCACGCCGGTTTCGAGGGGGCTCCGTGTCACGTCGTTGCGTCTCCGCCTTCGCGGCGGTCTGCCTGTGTGCGCTGAGCGTTGCGGTTCCGGTTCACGCCGCAAGCGCGGCGGGGCCTGTGCACCTGAATTCCGGCAATACCGCCTGGTTGCTCACCGCCACGGCCCTGGTGCTGTCGATGACGCTGCCGGGACTCGTCGCGTTCTATTCCGGCCTGGTCCGCAGCAAGAACGTGCTGTCGGTGGCCATGCAGTGTTTCGCCATCGCCTGCCTGGTGAGCATCCTGTGGGTGCTCGGTGGTTACGGACTGGCGTTCGGGCAGGGCGGGGCCCTGCAGGCGGTGATCGGCTCGCCGCGCACCGGGTGGCTCGGCGGGATCGGCCGTACGGCGCTGCACGGCACGACGCCGGCGGCGGCCTTTGCGATGTTCCAGATGACCTTCGCCATCATTACGCCGGCGCTGGTGATCGGCGGGTTCGCCGAGCGCATCAAGTTCAGTGCGGTGCTGTGGTTCTCCGGCTTGTGGCTGCTGCTGGTGTATCTGCCGGTCTGCCACTGGGTATGGGGCGGTGGTTGGCTCGCGCGGCTCGGCGTGCTCGATTTCGCCGGTGGCATCGTGGTGCACGTGACCGCCGGCACCGGGGCGCTGGTGAGCGCGCTGGTGCTGCGCGAGCGCAAGGGCTTCCCGCACATCGCCATGCCGCCGCACAACATGATGCTCACCATCGTCGGGGCGGGGATGCTCTGGGTGGGCTGGTATGGATTCAATGGCGGCAGCGCACTCGCCGCCAACGGGTCTGCGGCCATGGCGATCCTCGTGACGCACCTTGGCGCATCTGCCGGCGCGCTCTCATGGATGGGCGCGGAGTGGCGCAAGTTCGGCAAGCCGAGCGTGCTCGGGCTGGTCACCGGCATGGTCGCCGGGCTTGGCACCATCACCCCGGCGTCCGGCTATGTCGGTCCGCTCGCGGCGGTGCTGATCGGTGCGGTCGCGGGCCTGGTGTGCTTCGAGGCCACCCAGATCCTCAAGCGCAAGCTGCTGATCGATGACTCACTCGACGTCTCACCCGTCCACGGAGTCGGCGGCGTGCTCGGCACGGTGCTCACGGGCGTGTTCGTCGCTGCGCCGCTCGGCGGGATTGGCTACGCCGCGGGCATGACTCTGGAGCGCCAGGTCGGCGTGCAGCTGCTCGCGGTCGTGAGTGTCGCGGCATGGTGTGCTGCGCTCACCTATGGGATCCTCAAGGTGCTGCAGGCGACCGTGGGGCTGCGGGTCACCGAGGAGCAGGAGCGCGAGGGACTCGATCTCTCGCAGCACGGCGAACGCGCCTACAATGAGTGATTCGCGCCGGGGAACGCCCGGGCGCTCATCGACGATTACGGGAGGCTCATGAGCATGCACATCCTGGTGATGGTCCTGTTGTCCGTGCACGCGCTCGCCGGCGTGTTCTGGGTCGGCTCCACGCTGGCGCTGACCCATTCGTACTTCGAACTCACACCGAAGCTGTTCCGCGCGCAGATGCTGGCCGCCGCCCTCGCGGTGGCGGCGGGCCTGGCGCTTTGGGGCATCGTGATCCGCGGCACACAGGACCCGATGGCGCACACGCTGGCGCTCGGGGCATTGTTCGCATTGGTCGCTGCGGGCGTCCAGGGCAGCATGCGGCGCACGCCGGTACGCTCACAGCGTATCGCTGCGGTGCTGCTCTCCGCGACCGTCGTCTGCATGGTGATCGCACCGTACGTCACCTGATCGGTGCCCGGGCGCTGTTGATTCGCCCGCAGCCGTGCTGCGGGCGAGCCTGCCCAAGCAGAGGCGCCGGGTCAGCGCTGCGGCGGTCCGCTATGCGCTGCGCGCCTGGCGATGTTCGCCCACGTCGGGCAGGAAGCCCGCCAGCAATCCGATTACCGGCAGCCAGGCGCACAGCTCATAGACGACGCGGATGCCGGACACGTCGGCCAGCTGTCCGAGCACCGCTGCGCCGATGCCGCCCATTCCGAAGGCGAAGCCGAAGAACAGCCCGGACACCGTGCCCGTGCGGCCGGGCAGCAGTTCCTGCGCATACACCACGATCGCCGGGAATGCCGAGGCCAGGATCACCCCGATCGGCACGGTGAGCACGCCGGTCCAGAAGAGATTGGCGTGCGGCAGGATCAGCGTGAACGGCAGCACCCCGACGATCGAGCCCCAGATCACGTACTTGCGCCCGATCCGATCCCCGATCGGTCCGCCGATCAGTGTGCCGGCCGCGACCGCCGCCAGGAACACGAACAGGTGGATCTGTGCGTCCTGGATCGAGACGTGGAAGCGGCTGATCAGGTACAGCGTGTAGTAGCTGGTGAGGCTCGCCAGGTAGAAGTATTTCGAGAAGATGAGTGCGAGCAGCACGGCGATCGCCACGGTCACGTGTTTGCGGGTCGGCGGGGCAGCGCCCGCCTGCGCAGCTGAAGCGCGCGGCTTCAGCCGCTCCAGTCCGTGCGTGCGGTACCAGTGTCCGACCTGAAACAGCACGAACATGCCCACCAGGGCCGCGAACGAGAACCACACCACGCTCGACTGGCCGTACGGCAGCACGATGAAGGCCGCCAGCAGCGGTCCGATCGATGAGCCGAGGTTGCCGCCGACCTGGAACACCGATTGCGCCAGGCCGTGGCGGCCGCCGGAGGCCATGCGCGCCACGCGGGAGGACTCGGGATGGAACACCGAGGAGCCCGTGCCGACCAGCGCGGCCGCGGCGAGCAGCAGCGGATAATTGTGCGCATAGGCGAGCAGCGCGAGCCCCGCGAGCGTGAAGCCCATGCCGGCCGAGAGCGAGTACGGCCGCGGGCGTACGTCCGTATAACGGCCGATCAGCGGCTGCAGGATCGAGGCGGTGATCTGGTAGGTGAAGGTCAGCACCCCGATCTGTCCGAACGACAGACCGTAATGGGCCTTGAGCATCGGATAGAGCGCCGGCAGGAGCGACTGCATCATGTCGTTCAGCAGGTGGCTGAAGCTGATGGCGGCCAGGACCGTGAAGGCGGTCTGGGTGGCGGCGCGCGCGGCGCTCGGCTGGGCGACGGTTTCGTTCACGGGCGGCTCCGGCTGGAGCGCTTACTGTGCCGGATCGGCAGGAGGCCCGCCTCTCCCTTTGGATGTGCCCCGGCCCTTGCGCTGCGCGCAACGGCCGGGGCGCTCCTCGGGCGATCCGATCAGTTCGGCGGGGTATTGCCCGCCGGCGGCGGCGTGCTGCTCGAGCTGGAGTTCTGTTCCTCGAGCGGGTAGGCCTGGGCGGCCGGCGAGTTGCCCGCCGGAGTCGCGACCGGGGCCGAGGCGCCGGCCGGGGCGGAGGCCCCGCTCGTGCCGGCCGGGAGGCCGGCGGCCGTGTCGACCGCGTCGATGAAGCGGCGCGCCGCGTAATCGCTGCTGCCGAGCGTGCCGTCCATGATCTGCGAGGCGTGCACGTGTTTGCGGCGGTAGAAGGCCGCGTCCGCCCCGTTGTCGACGGTGAGCTCCGAGCCGTCGACCGCGACGCCGGCGAACAGCCCCTTGTTGTGCGAGTACGAGTACACGGCGGCATTGAAGGTCTGCACGGTGGCCGCCGAGGCCTGCCGTCCGACGGGTCCGGCCGCAACCGAGGCGGACGCACCGAGGGTGACCTTGCCGCCGCTCAGGCCCGCGACGCCCTTGCGCGAGGTGAACACCAGCACCAGGTCGGTTTTCTGCACGCCCCACTGAAAGCCGAAACTGCCACCAGTGATGGTGATGAACACCGGGCTCGAGAATCGTCCGTCGGGCTTGCGCACCACGAGCACGCCGTGTCCGCGCCGGGCGCCGAAGAAGAACGCGACCTTGGTGAGACCCGGGATCACGGCGATGCCGTAGGCGCGCTGCAGCAGCCAGGTCGGGATGCCCTGATCGCGGGTGCCCTGCAGGTCGTGCAGCACCTGAGTGGCGAGCAGCAGGCGGCCTTCCTGGCGGGCTTGAGCGTGAGCGGCGACCGTCGTCAGTGCGAACAGCACGCCGGCGAGTGCTGTGAGCAGGCGGGAACGAATGCGCATGTCAGGTGTACTCCAGTGCCCGGGGCGGGGCAGTGCGAGCTGCGCGGCGACGCCGCGCACGGTGGACTCGTCCTAACCCGACCCGATGCGGGAAGCTTACCGCAGACGGCGAGGCGATGGGAGTTGGTTGCAGTTGCGCTGTGTCCGTTCAGCGCTCGTTCAGCAGCCGCGCGTCGCGGGCCGCTCAGGCGCCGAGTTGTTCGAGCGCCGCGCCCGTCAGACGAAAGGTCCGCCAGTCCTCCAGGGGCTGCGCGCCGAGATTGCGATAGAACGCGATCGAGGGCGCGTTCCACTCTAGCACGGCCCACTCCAGACGCGCGCAGCGCCGCTCAATGGCGAGACGCGCCAGTTGGCGCAGCAGTTGCCGGCCGACGCCCTGACCGCGCATGTGTTCCTTGACGTACAGGTCCTCCAGATAGATGCCGGGCTGACCTCTGAACGTCGAGTAGTTGTGAAAGAACAGCGCGAACCCGACCGGCTCGTGCGCGGCGCTCGCGATCAGCACTTCCGCGTAGGGGCGTGGACCGAACAGCGTCTCGCGCAGCTGCGCCTCGGTGGCGACCACCTCGTGCTCGAGTCGCTCGTAGCGGGCGAGTTCGCGGATGAACTGGAGGATCTGTGCGGTGTCGGCCTCGGTGGCCGGGCGGATCTCAATCATGGCGGGGCTCATCCGGTGCTCTGCAGGCCTTGCGCGATGCCGGTGGTGCTCACCAGCAGCGCCTCGAACAGGTCACGGTCGGCGCGCCCGCCGGCGCGCCAGCGCGCGAGCAGATCGACCTGCATCAGGTTCATCGGATCGATGTACGGATTACGCAGGCGGATCGCACGTTGCAGCATCGGCTCGCGATCGAGCAGCTCGGTGCTGTCCGTCACGGCGAGCAGTTGCTCGCGGGTCAGTTCGTATTCGGCGCGGATGACCTCGGCGAAGGGCCTGAGCGGCTCAGGCACGAGCGCAAGGTATGCGGCGGCAATCTCGAGGTCCGTGCGCGCGAGCATCGATTCGATGTCGTCGATCAGGCTGCGCAGGAACATCCACTCCCGGTACAGGGTGCGCAGAGTGTCGGCGCCGTGCCGCTGCGCGGCGCGCTTCAGGCCCGTGCCGGCGCCGAACCAGGCGGGCAGCAAATGGCGCGTCTGCGTCCAGGCGAACACCCACGGGACCGGCAGCAAGCCTTCGATGCCGTTGCCCTCGAGACGGTGCACCGCGCGCGAGCCGACCTGCATCCGTTCGATGACGTCGATCGGCGTAATGGCGCGGAAGAACTCGTAGAAGTCGCGCTGCTCATAGACGAGCGAGCGGTACGCGTCGCGGCTGGCCGCGGCGATCGTCGCCGCGCACTCGATGTACGGCGCCGGGGCCGGTTCCACCGCCCGCCGCGCCGTGGCGAGACTGATCGCGTTGAAGGCGCGCTCCAGGGTGCGCATGGCGATCGGCCGCAGGCCGTAGCCCTGCTTGATGGTCTCGCCCTGCTCGCGCAGGCGCAGCACGCCGTTGGCGATGCCCGCCGGGGCGGATTTGACCAGCTGATCGATGCGCGTGCCGCCCCGTGCGAGACTCGCGCCGCGCACGTGCATCAGCGAGAAGCGCTGGGCCGTCGCGCCGAGAGCGTCGGCCAGGGAGCGCTGCGCCTGGTGCAGCGCGAAGCGGGACGCGCACGGGCCCGCTTCCATGTTGCTGTCGGAGTAGCCGAGCAGTACGTGCTGGCGGCCGCCGCGGCCTGCCAGATGGCGCGCGTAGGCCGGCTCGGTGAGCAGTTGCTGCATGATCGAGCCACCGCGCTCGAGCGCACCGATCGACTCGAACTGCGGTGCGATGTCGAGCGTCACCTCGCCGCTTTCCTTGTCGAAGACCGATGCCCAGCGCGCCAGCAGCAAAGCGGCGAGCACGTCGTCCGCCCCCTCGGTGCCGCTGACGACGAAGCAGCCGATCGCGCGGCGACCATAGCGGTGGCGGATCTGCGCAAACGTTTCGAAGACGCCCAGGTTGCGCCGTGCCAGCGCATCGAGCTCGACGCGCGGTCCGGTGTCTTTCACCAGCGCCTCGGCAAGCAGCCGTGCCCGCTCGGCGCTCGGGCGATTCGGCCAGTCCGGATCATTGCTGCCCTGGGCGATGATCTGGTGCAGCACGCTGGCGTGCTGGCGCACATCGATGCTGGCGAGGTGAAAGCCGAACGTGTCGATGCGTCGCAGCAGCCGGCGGACCTGGAACAACCCGGCGGTCGCGCCTTTGTTGGCCTGCAGGCTCGCCGCGACGAGCTGCACGTCCTCGCGGAACTGGCGCGCGTTGTCGTAGCCCTTGCCGCGACCGTCCTGCGTGTCGCGCAGGCGCTGCGCCAGCTGCGAGAGAAACAGCCGGTACGGCATCCGGTCGCGCCGCCCGAGCATGGCCGGCCGCGCTCCGGGGGCGAGGCGCGTGTATTCCTCGATGCGCTGCGTCAGTTCGCTCGAGACGCTGGTGCGTCGCTCGCCCTGCGAGAGCCGCTCGGCGAGCTTCTGACACTCGGCGATGTAGGCGCCGAGGAGGATGTGCTGGTGGCGCGCGAAGGTTTCGCGGATGGTGCGCGCATGGACGTCGGGGTGACCGTCCATGTCTCCACCCACCCAGGAGCCGAAGCGCAGGATGCACGGCAGCTCGATCGACTCGGCCGGTACGCCGAACACCTTGGCGAGCGCGAGGGCGATCTCCTCGTAGAACGAGGGAACGACCCGGTAGAGGATCTCCACCAGGTAGAACACGATCTGTTCGCGTTCATCGCCCACCGTCAGCTGCTTGCGCGGGAGCTCCTCGGTCTGCCAGGCGGTGGTCAGCTCGAAGCGGATGCCGCTCCAGAGATTGCGCAGCTCCTGGGGCGTGAGCGTCGGGTTCATCCGATCGAGCATGCGCTGCGCGACCCGTTGCTGTTTGCGCAGCAGGGTGCGCCGCGTGGCCTGCAGGGAATGGGCGGAGAACACCGGCTCGATGGCGAGCGAGCCGATCACCTCGAGGGTCTGCTCGAGCGTCATGCCGCCGGCGGCGAGCTCGGCGATCGCACTCTCGACACCGCCAGGTTGGGGGTGATCGGTGCTGCGGAAATATTCGCGCCGCCGGCGGATGCGATGCACGTTCTCGGCGAGATTGACTGTGCGGAACCACATCGAGAAGGCTCGCACCAGCTCGCGGGCGAGTGCCGGCGGACGCTCGCGCACCGAGGCGGCCAGTTCCGCTGCCGCGCCGACGTCACCCTCGCGCCGGGCAATCGCGGCGCGCCGGTCGAGCTCGACGAGTTCGAACAGCGGCTGACCGCCCTGTTCGTGCAGGATCTGTCCGATCAGCTCCCCGAGCGCATGCACGTCTTCGCGCAGCGCGGCATGTTCGGGCGGAAATTGGATGTCACTGCGATTCACGGGCGGCCGATTGTAGCCCAGTGCGCCCGCTAACCGGCGAGCAGTACCGATTCGGCCCGCTCGAGCGCCTCGGGTGTCCCGTACAGCACCACCACGTCGCCCTCGCGCAGCACGGTGCCCTCGGCAGGATCACGTCCGAGGATGCCGCGGCGGCGCACCCCGGTCACGGTCGCCTGAACGCCGCGCTCACGCGCTGCTGCGAGCGTCCGCCCGACGGCCCAGGCGCCTGGGGGCACGACCACGGATTTCACTTCGGTCCGCGGCTCCTCGCTCTGCTCGAGCGCGGGGGCTTCCCCGTTACCGACCACGGCGCGCAGCACGCCGTAGCGCTCACTGCGAATTCCGCCCACCAGGCGCACGACTCTGGAGACCGGGACCTGCAGCAGCATCAGCACCTGCGAGACCAGCATCAGGCTGGCCTCGAACGTCTCGGGCACCACGTCGGTGGCGCCGGCGGCCTTCAGCTCCGCCAGGCGCGAGTCATCGGCGGTGCGCACCAGGATCGGCACTTCCGGCCGCTGGGCACGCGCGGTGCGCACGATACCGAGCGCGGTGGCGGGATCGGAAAAAGTGACGACCAGTGCCGAGGCGCGCCTCAGACCGGCGAGCGAGAGCATCTGCTCATCCGAGCTGTCGCCGTAGATCACCGGGTCGCCCGCCAGGCGGGCCGCCGCGATGCGCAACGGATCCAGATCGAGGGCGATGTACTCGAAGCCCTGCGCCTCCAGAACGCGTGCGACGTTCTGACCGACCCGGCCGAAACCGCAAAGAATGACGTGCTCGCGCTGACCGATCGCCCCGGTGGCCTCGCTCTCGCGCTGGAAGGCCGTGCGCTGCGGCGGACCGTGCTCGCGCAGGACCCACCGGGCGATGCGCTTGTTGTGATTGAGCAGCAGGGGGCTGAGCACCATCGAGAGCACCAGCGCGAGCAGCAACGGCTGGCCGAAGTGCTGCGGCAGTACCTGGTCGGTGAGCGCCACGCTGCCGAGCGCCACCCCGAACTCCCCGCCGATCGCAATCACGATGCCGGTGCGCAGCGCCTTGAACGGCGCGCCGGCGAACGGCCGGGTCACCAGCGCGGCGATGGCGCTCTTGAGCACGGTGATGAGCACGAGCAGGCTCAGTACGGTGCCGAGCTGGCCGGCCAGCTGGCGCACGTCGAGCAGCATCCCCACCGACACGAAGAACACGCCGAGCAGAATGTCGCGGAACGGCCGCAGCACCGATTCGAGCTGATGGCGGTACTCGGTCTCGGCCAGCATCACGCCGGCGAGGAACGCGCCGAGACCGGCCGACAGGTGCGCCAGGCGACTGATCCAGGCGGCCCCGATCACCACCAGCAGTGCCGCGAGGGTGAACAGCTCGCGCAGGCGGCTGTGGGCGATCTCGTGGAACAGCGGCCGCAGCAGCCAGCGCCCGGCCGCCAGCACCGCCCCGATGGCGAGCGCGCCGCCGGTGGCGGCGAGCAGCGCGGCGTGCAGGTCGAGCGGGCCGGCGCCCGGACCGAGTGCCGAGGCGAGTGCGAGCAGCGGCACGAAGGCCAGGTCCTGGAACAGCAGCATCGCGAAGGCGAGCCGGCCGTGGGTGCGGTTCAGCTCGGCGCGCTCGGTGAGCTGCTGCAGCAGGATCGCGGTCGAGCTCATGGCGATCGCGCCACCGGCGACGATCGCGGCCGGCCAGGGGATTCCGGTGAGCCGTCCGAGCAGCGCGAACACCAGGGTGGTGGCGCCCACTTGGGCCGCGCCGAGGCCGAAGACCTCGCGCCGCATCGCGATCATCCGCGGCAGCGACACGTCGAGGCCGAGCGTGAACAGCAGAAAGGCGACCCCGAGCTCCGCGAGCAGGCGGACCGTTTCCGAGCCCTGCACCACGCCGAGTGCGTACGGGCCACAGGCGAGCCCCACCGCCAGGTACGGCAGCGCCGTCGGCAATGCGAGCCGGCGGGCGACGGTCACCAGGAGGACCGCGGCGGCCAGCAGGACGAGCATCTCGGTGAGCGGCTGCATCGGGGCGATTGTAGAGCGCAGCGGCGGCGGGCGCGTTACGCCCACCCGAAACGAAAGAGCCCCGCACGGGGCGGGGCTCTTCGGGCATCAGCCGTGGGCGTTCAGCCCTTCTTCTTCGGCATCGGGTGCTTCATCGCCTTCTTATGCCACTTCTTGTGCATGGCCTTCTTGTGCCACTTTTTGTGCATCGCCTTCTTGTGCCACTTCTTGTGCATCATCTTCTTGTGCATGACTTTCTTATGCACGACGTGATGCGCAGTGGTGGGCGCCTGGGCGGCGACGGCGGCGACGGGGGTGGCAGCCAGCGAACCGGCCAGCAGCAGCGCTCCGAGGACAGGGACGAGCTTCTTGAACATCGACTTCTCCAAAAGAGAGTTTGAGCGGTTTGAGAATTGCCCCGAGCGCTCGGCGCCGGAACGGGGCGGATTATTGCAGGAAGATCCGCACCCGAACCGTGCATGACCAGAACGTAATGTTGAGCCCGGCTCAGTGTCCCTGAAAAGCGACAAGGCTGTGGACCGGCACCCCGAGCGCTTCCAGGCGCCGGGCGCCGCCGAGCTCGGGCAGGTCGATGACGAAGCACGCCGCGACGATCTCGGCACCCAGGGTGCGCAGCAGCTTCACGGCCGCCTCGGCCGTGCCGCCCGTGGCGATCAGATCATCGATGAGCAGGACCCGCTCGCCGGGCTGCAGCGCATCGCGGTGCATTTCCATCTCATCGATGCCGTACTCCAGCGAGTACGCCACACGCACCGTCTCGTGCGGCAGCTTGCCTTTCTTGCGGATCGGTACGAAGCCGGCCCCGACGCGCTGCGCGACCGCTCCGCCGAGAATGAAACCGCGCGCCTCGATGCCCGCGACGTGTGTCAGACGGGTGTCCGACCAGGGACCCGCGAGGGAATCGATGGCGAGGCGGAACATCGGCGCGTTGCCGAGCAGCGTTGTGATGTCGCGGAATTGAACGCCCGGCTTCGGATAGTCGGGGATGCAGCGAATGGCGTCTTTGAGCGCCTCGAGGTCACGCGCGTCCATGGGCGCGGACTGTACACGGTTTGCGACGGACTTGTGTCAATATTGGCCCATGCAAGCGATCGATCTTTTGCTCCAGCGCCGCTCGGCGAAGACACTCACGGAACCCGGGCCCGATGAGGGCGCACTCGAGTTGTTGTTGGCCAGCGCCGCACGCGCGCCGGATCACGGGCGGCTGCGTCCGTGGCGATTCGTCGTGATCCGCGGTGCGGCGCGCGAGCGCTTCGGCGCGATGCTCGCAGCGCAACTGCAGCGGGCGCGCCCGCAGTCCTCGCCCGAGGCGCTCGAGCGCGAGCGGCTCAAGGCGTTTCGATCTCCGCTGATCATTGTTGTGGCCGCTGTACGGGATGCACGGGCATCGGTACCGATGATCGAGCAGGTGCTGTGCGCGGGGGCTGCCGCGCAAAACATCCTGCTCGCCGCCCGTGCTCTGGGCTTCAATGGCGTGTGGAAGACGGGCGCGGCGGCGTACGATGAGACGGTCAAGCGCGAGCTCGGCTTCGAACCGGCCGATGCGCTGGTGGGGTTTCTGTATCTCGGGACCGAGACGGACGCGCCGCCGGAGAGCGGCGCGCAGGCGCACTGGCGCGAGCACGTCACCTACCTCGGGGAGTGAAGCGGTTGGCGGACCGCATTGCGGTCCGCCAGCGCAGAAGTCTTCAGTGCGTGCCGGCCGGCACCGGGTAGTGCAGGAAAATCTGCTGCACGGCCTCGTTCAGCGACTTGCCCGGGTGATAGATCTGATGGCGCGACACGTCTGATGAGGCCGTGCCGCTCCAGATCACTGAGCGCGTGCTGCGGTCGATCACCGAGACGGTGAGCGCCGCGGACGTGACAGTGCGAACGTCGTTGTAGTAACCGCCCCAACCCCAGCCGTAGGGTCCGCCCCATCCGCCCCAGCCATACGGACCCCAGCCGCCACCCCAGTAGCTGCCCATGAAGGCCGGACCCATGCCGCCTTCGACGCGGTCCCGCGTGCGGATGCGGAAGTTGACCAGCAGGTCCGGCTCGGCGTCGGCCGCGACCAGCGTATAGCCCCGAGCCTGCATCTGCTGCATGACGGCACGCTCCAGGTGCTGGGTCGTCAGCGACTTGTACGGGCCGTGATCCGTGCCCGGATGGCGCACGAATGCGTACGTATGCGCCTGCGACAGGTTGGCGCCGACGGCCATGCGCGTGTGAATGACCGGTGCGGTGGCGCAAGCGGCCAGCAGCAATGAGGCCACGGCAGCCAATGCGACTCCGCACGTCCTGAACGATCGACCGACGGATATCGCGCCCATAGTGAATACCTCCACTGTGTACTGACCGGTAGAACGCTCGGAGGTTCCTTGCGTTGACTCCGATTCCCGACAGAAGAATGCCTGCTGCCGATGGCCGCCTGCGGTCACGGCAACGCTGCAGTGGTCGCACTATACGGCCGGAGCGCTGGCGCGAACAGAGCGGCCTGGGTGCGATCAGGCGCCGGCCAGCGCCACCGCCTGGCGCTCTGACGCGCAGGTCGTGCGCGAGGCGAGGCCGACGAGGTCTGTGATCTGCCCTTGCCGCTCGAGGAGGCAGCTGGATCCCGGAGCCTCCTTCGCCAATATTTTGATTATTCTGAGATTTTCAAGAACGCTCTCGCGCGTTGCGCGGCTGCTATCCACCTCGGTGGCGCCGATCGAGACACCCAGGAGCGGGAAATGCCGCAGCCGTCCGTCACGATCGTGCCCCGGGAAGCCCGCGGCGGCGCGATGCTCGGCGGAGTGAAAATTGGTCAGTGACGCGCACAGGTCTTCGAAGATCCCCGTCAGGCGCAACGCCCAGTCCTCGCTGCGCAGGAGGCACACGAAGTCATCTCCGCCGATATGCCCGACGAAGTCGACGTTCCGTCGGGTCGCACGAGTCAGCACCTGCGCGACGTGCAGGAGAACCTGGTCGCCGCGCGCATAGCCGTACTCGTCGTTGTACGGCTTGAAATCGTCGAGATCCAGGTGGCAGGCGATGAAGTTGCGTCTGCGGCGCACCAGTTGTTCGAGCTGGCTT
>JAJZSQ010000073.1 GCA_021849615.1 Pseudomonadota bacterium | reverse complement strand
TATTGAGAATTGCCTAAGTGAGTGACACTTTTTCCGCTTCTTGCGGTCCAAGTACCCGGAATGGTTACATTCGGGGTAGTGGTGAGACACTCACAGAAGCGCAAAGAGCTGGAGCGGCGCCGACGGCACGGGGCGAGGCTGCTGGCTGCGGGGCAGCCGCAAGCGGAGGTCGCACGTCGGGTAGGCGTATCGCGCCAGACAGTGATGCGTTGGGAGAGGCTGCGCCAGCAGGGAGGACTGGAGGCGCTGCGTCGAGCCGAGCACTTCGGGCGCCCGGAGCGGCTGTCCGAATCGCAGCGCGAGGAACTGGTGCGGTTGCTGAAGGCAGGGTCGCTGGCGGCCGGATTTGCGACGGAGCTGTGGACGTTGCCGCGGATTGCGCGATTGATCGAGGAGAGGTTCTCGGTCTCGATGGTGCCCTCATCGGTATGGCGGCTGCTCGGGCGGCTCGGCTGGAGCGTGCAGCGGCCGAGCGGCCAGGCGCGCGAGCGCGACGAGCGGGCGATCCGCACATGGAAAGCCAAGAGGTGGCCCGCGCTAAAAAAATCGCTGCGCGACAAGGCCGAGTAATCGTCTTCATAGACGAGTCGGGTCTGTCCGAGAGACCTTGTCGCGCGAGAACCTGGGCTCCAAAGGGTGAGACTCCGGTGCTGCAGTACCGCTTCAGCTGGAAGCAGCTCTCGGTGATTGCCGGGATCAGCTACTGGCGATTCTACTTTCGCCTGTTCAACGGCTCGATCAAGAGCCCCCAGATCGTCGAATTTCTCAAGGCCCTGCAGACGACGATCGGCAAGAAGCTGCTGATCATCTGGGACGGCCTGCAGGCCCACCGCTCGAAGCTCGTGCGCGCCCATGTGGAGGCGCAGCGTGGCCGCATCGTGCTCGAGCGTCTGCCGGCCTACGCTCCGGAAATGAACCCCGTCGAATGCATCTGGGGTTACCTCAAGCATCACGCCATGCCCAACTACTGCGCCACGAACTTCACCGACCTGGCTCAGCGCACTCGCAGGAACCTGCGCTCGATGCAGCGACGCGCCACGCTCGTGACCGCATTCTGGAAACAGGCGGAACTGTTTTGATATCGTCACGTACTTACGCAAGACTCAATAGAATGGGCATCTCGCCATGCAGTTCCCAATGCGGGGTCGTGAGAAACCGCGCGGCATCTTCCCCGAAAAGCTCGATAGCTTGAGCGCAGGCTTTGGCGAGATGGGGCGGCATATCAGGCGAAGGCGCATTGAGCAGCCTCGTTAGGTGCGACAGCAGCTCGTTATCGCGTTCCCGCGCCACAGCCAGCTCCGAGAGAATCGCAGCGAGGCTGTTGCATTCTTCGAGAGACATCGCCCAATCCTGACCGGAGTGTGCAGAGAATCATAGCGCATCTGAGGCAGCTTTTGATGACTCGTACACCCCCAATCCATGGTCGGGAATCGCGTGCCGCAGCGCCGCGGATCACTGCGCGATTTCCCGCTTTGAGCCGATCCGACTTTCGCTTCTGGGCAACGCAAGCGATGGGGCGGGGAGGGGACAGTGGGCATACCGATTCGTCAATGAACATTGATCGATGCGGGCTTGCGCTATGGATCGGCTTATCGGGGAGGCCGTTCGAGCGGATGCGGCTGCAAAAGACCCTCGGCGGCGTGATTCTCGAAAGGCTCCTCATTCCGCACGTAGGTGCGCAGCCCATCGAGCGACTTGTGCCGTGATTGATCGGCCATCTTGAAGATGCTGGCGCGTGCCCGGACCGCCGACGTCAAGAAGCCGCTTCTGAGACTATGGCCGGAGTAGCGCTCGGCATCCAAACCCACTTTCGCCGCGAGGCGCTTGATGACGAGCGCCACGCTCTGGGCAGTGAGACGAGATCTTCCCACCCGGTCGCCGCGGTTAACGAGTTTGACGGCCTGGTACCAGGTTTCAAACGCTCGCCAGTCAGTTTCATACGCGCGCCAGGTGGAAGCGGCGCGGCTGCCGCGGGCGTAGGCGGCAGCCTCGCGGGCCTCCTCGAGCGAGAAGCTAGGGAGCCTATGCCGCACGGCGCGGCGGGGTGCGAGGGCGCGCGGGTCGGAGTGCTGCCTTACCGGCGTGCTGTCGGTCGCGTTGTCGAGTTGTGTGGCCACGAGGTCGTGCGAGGCACCGGATTCGGTGACAGGAACGGGCGACTGGGCCCGTCCGTGTTACGCATTCGCGATTGGTCAGTGCGCCTGAGTGGTCAGCCGTGCCTTCCATGTCTCGAATGCAAGATCCTTGCACCATGGCGCGCGGAAGGGCAAGCTCATAGGTTGAATCGCAATCAACGAAACAGACCAACTTTGTTGTGCGCGCCTTCCCGGTGCGTAAGGAGGCGATCAGCGAACCCGACGACCGAATGCTTGAGCTGAACAATCCTGGTTCGGGGAAGAGGTGCAGCGGGCCCGCACGGTGAGGCGTCCGGGCCCGCCGCAGCGACAGAGACGTTCTGCGGCGCATCTGTTGACGCACGTAGGATCTGCGCCTCCCTGATCCCGCGTCAAGAATCGGGCAGGTCCCCGAGGGTGAATTATGGCCCGCCGGAGCGTTGGACACCCGTCCGCGTCTCGGGCGGCCGACGGGGGTTGCGCGTCCGGCGCGCTGCCTCGAAGGGGATCTTATGCAATCGAGTCACTTGCGCACCGGGCGCGCGGCTGCGAAAGAACGCGCAGCACGCCCGCCTACTCCCGATCCGACCGCGGCCACGGACGCAGCGCGCCCGCCAGGCTCGGCGCATCCGGATGACCTTCCGTATTCGCCGGGAGCGCGCCTTAGACTCGGGGCTATTCCGGTGCAGCTCGTCCACGCGCTCTCGCTCGAGCGGCTGCTGGTCAAGGACCTTGAGACGGGCGAGACGCGCATCGTCGCGCGCGCAGCGGTAAGCGCAATCGAACGAAGCTCCGCGGAGCCGGATCCGCCCCCTGCCGCGGGCACAAAGGTCAACGACGAGCAGCTCGCTCGGCTAACGGCCCGTGAGCAAATGCTAAAGCCCTACCGCGGTGGACGCGAGTTGACGCGCGAAGAGGCACGGCGCTTGGGCAGTGCCTTGGGGGTTTCTGCCCGCACGGTGTGCCGGTGGCTGCGGCGCTACCGACTCGCCGGCGACATCACGGGGTTGATGCCGCGACCTCGGGGCGTCCAGTCGGGCCAGCGCACGCTCGATCCGGCCGTGGACGCCATCATTCGCTTCGCCGTCGAAGGGAAGCTCAAGAGCACCGGGAACTGCTCGGTTCGCTCGGTGTACGAGCCGATTCGCGGCGACTGCGAGGCAATCGGCAAGCCGGTGCCCGCGCGCGGGACAGTTCTCGGTCGGATCAAAGCGCTCAAGGCGGATCCGCAGTGTCTGCCTCCCGAGGTTGCCCAGGAGGTGCGCAGCCGACGGCGCTTGGTGCGCGGTTCCGCTGAAGCCCCTCACGCGCTCTCCCGAGTGGAAATTGACCATACGCTCGTCGACACACATATCGTTGACGCCCGGGATCGCGGGCCCTTGGGGCGCCCCTGGCTCACAATTGCCATGGATGTCTGCACGCGCGTCATCCTGGGATTTGTGCTCACCCTCGAGGCGCCAAGCCGACTGAGCGTGGCGCTCTGCCTGCGGCATGCCATTTATCCGAAGGAGCAGTGGCTTAAGAGAATCGGCGCGAGAGGGCCGTGGCCGGTTTTTGGCCGACCCCGGTACATTTACACGGATAACGGGCCGGATTTCCGCTCGGCTTCCTTTCAGATGGGCTGCAAGCGCCAGCACATCGAGAACGGCTACCGGCCCGCTCGCACGCCGCGATTCGGCGGCAGCATCGAGCGCCTGATCGGGACGTTCATGCGACGCGTGCGTCTCATTCCCGGCAACACGTTCAACGAAATTCTCGGCAAGCGCAGTCCCTTTCCGGCGCAGGATGCGACTCTGACCCTGCAGGACCTCGAACTTTGGTTCACCAACGAGATCACAGCCTATCACCACGAACGCCATCGCACCCTCGGCAGCGCGCCTCTTGCCGCGTGGGAAGCCGCGTGGCGCACGCCGCACGGGGTGGTTGTACCTTCGCACCCCGTCGACCCCCACACGCTTTTTACGGACCTGCTGCCGCATGCGCTGCGGGCGGTGAAGCCGGTCGGCATCGATTGGCACTGCCTGCGGTATCGGAGCGATGCCCTGGCGCCGTACGTCGATCCCGACACCCAGCGCGTTATTCGCTTCGATCCGCGCGACCTCTCCTCGATCTGGCTGGACCTGCCGGAGGGCGGACACCTGCAGGTGCCCTGGGTGAATGCCGCCTGGCCGCGCCTCTCGCTCTGGGAGTGGAACGAGATTCGCGCGCGCGATCGGCGGCGCGCCAAGGGCGCCGACCCGGAACTCGTCCGCCAGTGTCTGGCGGAAAATGATGCCCTGATCGCCGCGCGAGCCGCCCAGGGACAGTTGCGGGCGCGGCGGCGCCGGGCCCGCGCCGAGCGCTGGCACCCTGAGGAAGCGCACCCGGAGGCTGCGCCGCCGATCCAACCCCGTGCGCGCCATGCGCAGCGCACGCCGGACAAGCGCGGACGAAAAGGGCGGCGTCAAGTGCTTCCGTTGCCGCCGTTGCCGTGCACGCAACTCTCGGTGACCCGCACGTCGGTGGAGAGTCCCGTGCCATTTGAAGTGTTGGAGTAGTGCCATGGCCCAGAACGCAACCCCAGCGCGAAGCGGGAAATCCTCCCAGCAGCGAGCACCGGCAGCCAAGGCACCCACGCGCAAGACGCCAGCCCGTCGAGAGTCTCAGGGAGCTGCCGGGCGGTCGACTCCGGCGGGGATTCGCACGGCGAGGATCAGTGCGAAGGCTCGAGCGAGCAACTGGGCGCACCTCGATCCGGTCATCCGCCCGATCGCGGCGCAGAAGGATCTCGCTCGAGCACGCCACATCCTCAAAGACCTGTACGTGAGCCATCCGCCCGCGCAGCACGTGGAGCGACAGATCGAGCAACTGATCCGGCTCCCGCGACGCATCCGCATGCCGGGACTCTTCCTGTGTGGCGAATCGGGTATGGGCAAGACGCATGTGTTGCGCCGCATCGAACGGCGTCACCCTGAACGGGACGACCCGACCACGAAGCGGCACATCCGCCCCGTGCTCTATGTGCAGGTGCCGGCGGGGCCGGATTTGCGCACGCTGCGGCGTACCGTGATCGATGAGGCCAACATCCCCTTCCTCGATCATCCGTCAAGGCCGCTGCTGCAATCGGTACTGCGCCGGGGCCTCGCGGCCGCCGGTACCGAGCTCATCGCGCTCGATGAGATCCACAACGTCGTGCACACCGAGGGTAAGCAGCGCAGGTGGTTGCTCGACTGGGTGCGCTGTCTTTCGAATGAGACGCAGCGGCCCATCGTGCTCGCGGGCACCGAGGAATTCGAATCGGCCATTCTCTCCGACCCACAACTCTCGAGCCGATACCCGATCGTGCGTCTGGCACGGTGGACGGCAGGCCCGGATCTGGCGGCATTCCTGCAGGGTTACGAACGCGCCTGTCCGCTGCGCCTGGCCTCGCATCTTTCGGATCCGTCTTTCATGGGCGCGCTCCTGGATGAGACCGAGGGAGTCACGGACACGATCATTCGCTCGCTTCAGGCCGCAGCGCTGGTGGCCATCCGCGAGGGGACCGAGCGCATCGTGCCGGAGTATTTGAGCTGGTGGCGAGATCCGCCGCTGCTCGCGTACTACGAGGCGGGAGATGCGGAACAAGAGAGCGTTGCGTTGGCCAGAGCCTGGCTCAAGGATGAGCGACGTGGCGCACCCTCGCCCTCGGCGCCGGCGGTGCGGCGTTTTCGCAATCGTGCGAGCCTGAGGGCGGAGGACGGGCGATGCGCCGACCCGTTCTAGCACAGACGCCGCTGCGGCCGCGGGCGCGACTCAACCTCGCACCTCGCCTGCATGCCGACGAAACGTTGTCCTCTTGGCTCGAGCGCTTCGCAGCGCGCTATGGCATGAGCATCCGGGAGTTGTTCCTGTGGCTCGGCTATCCGGACTTTTTTCAGTTCGCTCGCAACCCTTTCGATCTGGACGTAGTGCAGCCTGCCGACCTTGCCGGAGTGCTCGCCGCGCACACGGGCATCGGCGCGGACGTGATCGCCGCGCACGGCATGGACGGGGCGAGCGCGTTGACCCCTGAACGGCGGCGTGCATTTTGTCCCGAGTGTTGGGTGGAGGAGGCTCCCTATCGACGCTTCGAGTGGGCCCACGGCTGGTCACTCGTGTGTCCTCGCCATCGGCGACTCTTGAGTGAACGGCCGCGGGCCCAGGGGCCGTTCGTCCACTGGTCCGAGGAAGCGTGGAGCGAGTTTTATTGCGACACGGGTGCATGGCGGGACTTGCGACCCTCGTGGCAAAGCGAGCCTTGGACACGAATCTGCGCGGCCCTCGGCGTCGAGCCGCACGCGGAGTTCCTGCGCGCCTGGCCGTGGCTCCTCGAGCTCTCGCAACCGGCGGAGGACTCCGGTCGCATCCGCGACACGAACCGGTCAGCCTACGGTGGGTGCGACGTGCCGCAGGATCCGCACGTTTTGCAAGACTCGCGCGGTCCGCGAGACCTGCCCGTCGACACACTTACGGTCAAACAAGACCTGGCGCTCTACGGGATGATCCGGTTCTGGGGATTCTCGCTCGTGCAAACACTCGATGGCACGATCTCGAGTGACGATCTGATGCAAGACACCTCCGGAGGGTGGATCTGCGGTGTGCGCACGCCCCACGCGCCGTATTGGATCCGGCTGTTTGCGGCGACGGCGGCACGCCATCTCTGGGTGCGGCTCACCCAGGGCCAGTGGCGGTGCGCCCGGTACCCGATCCTCGAGCAAGTCGTGCAGCACCCCGAGCGCTGGAACGATGAGGATTGGTGGCTCGAGCAGCGGCTGCGGACCTGGCCGCCGCCGCTGGCGACCTCGGGTCGAGAGCTATTTCGCAGAACGAATCCCTTTGTGATGCTGCCGCCCTGGGAGCGCTGCCGCGAGTGTCTGCGCGGGGTTCAGGGGGCGATCCGGGAGGCACTCACGATCTGCCTGCCCGAAAGCTGGCGATGTATCATCTGGGATCCCTCCGTCGCGAGTGAGCTCAATGCGCTCATCGCGCAGCTCATTCGTCCGCAAAGGCGCCGAGCAGATCCGCCGCGGCGCTCGACTGCACGGCGCCCGATTGATAGTAGCGGAGGAAGGTCGTCAGGCTGCGGTGCCCGGTGAGGGCCATCGCCTCCTTCAAGGGCACCGCCTGCCGGCCGGCTTCGGTGACGAATCCCGAGCGCAGCGAATGCGCGCCGAAGTCGCCTTTGAGCTTCGCGAGCGCCGCCCGACGCTTGACGATGAGCCAGACGGCTTGTCCGGTGAGCGGCCCGCCCGGACGGGTCTTGTGGATCCGCCGGAAGATGGGCCCCGAGGTCACCCCGGAGGCCGACAGCCAGGCGGTGAGCGCCGTGGCGGCCGCGCCGATGATGGGTTTGACGGCATCCGCTTGGGTCCCGGTGCCCGTTTGATCGGCCTTCGAATGCCCGAGTCGATAGAGATAGGTTCGCTCGTCGAGCTTCTCCAGGTGCTCCATCAGGGCGCCAGCGACCTCCGAGCGTCGGCGGCCGCCGGAGGCGAAGGCGAAGAGGAGAAGGGCGCGGTCGCGGTCGCCCTTCAATCCATCCGAGCACGTGGCGAGGAGCGCCGTGAGCGGATCGCGGGTCAAGGCGGTCTTGGCTTGCGGCCGTACCCCGCGGGTCGCGTGGCCGCGACGGATGCGCCGCACGAGCTCCTGCACCGCCGGATCGCGCACCGGATTGGTGAGCTCGCGCAGCTGGTGAGCTTTCGAGAGCACCGCGAGGCGATGCATCACCGTGGCGAGCGCCGGAGCGCCCCGTTTGGCCTTGAATCCGCCCGCCACGAGCGCCGCCTCGATCGCCGGCGGCAGATCGTGCAGCAGGGTGCCGCCCCAAGGGCTGCCGTCCGCAGGACCCGTGCCGGGCGCAGCCCCCGTGCGGGGCGCAGCCCCCGGGCGCTGCACGTGATCGACGAGGAACTGCAGCACCACGGGCACGGGGACCGGGAGGGTGATGGCCGCTCGGTAGCGCAGCTGAAACCACGCCGCCCAGTAGCGCAGCGCGCTTGCATAGCTGCGCACCGTGTTCGCCGATTCGCCGGCCTTCAAAAGCGCCGCGACCGAGGCCTGCGCCTCGGCGTGCAGCACGGTCGGCTCGAGCGCTTCCACGGTGGCGTGCAGCACGAGGCTCGTGGGCCCGGGAGTGCCTGCCGCAGGGGGGCTGCGCCCCGCAGGTGCGGTTCCACGGCGGCGACGATGTGTCATACTCATCACACAATATGATAAATATATACTCTATCGCAAGCGTTATTCACGGTAACGATCTCTTATCGTGAGTTATTTCACGACAGGGCAGGGCATCGAGTGACCACAGCATCTCCCCCCGAAGGCAAGCCGGCCGCCCGGCACCGCTCCGACGCGCCGTATGAATCCCTGGTCCCTCCGGCGCGCCATTCATCGACCGCGCAGCCGCCCTCGGAGGACGAGGAGGGCTCGCCGGAGCCCCTCGAGGCCGGGGCACCGCGGGCGCGGCGCCTCTCGCCCGCCGAGGTCTTCGCCGCCGCCGACGCGCTACTCGTCGAGGGCCACCGGCCCACCATCGATCGGGTCCGGGTGCGCTTGGGGCGCGGCTCGCCCAATACCATCAATGAGCACCTCGACACCTGGTGGCGGCAGCTCGGCGCCCGGATCCGGGATCTGCCCGGACAGGAATTCCCGCAGCTGCCCGAGCGCGTAGCGCACACGTTGCAGTTGCTCTGGAATGAAGCCCTGAAAGGCGCGCACGAGGCGTTGCATGAGGCGGTAACGACCCGCGAAGAAGCGCTTCGGCAGCGGGAAGAGTCGCTGGTGGACCGCGAACAACAATTGGAAGCGCAACGCCAGGCCCTGGCGGCCCGCGGCTCGGCGCTCGAGGACAGCCTCGCGCTCGCCCGCACCCAGCTGGTCGAATCCAATCAGCGCGCCAGCGCCCTCGAGCCGGCGCTGCGCGACCGGGATGTGTCCTTGGCCAGCGCACAGCGGCGGCTCGAGCAGCTCGAGGCCCAGGCCGCGACGCTCGCCGACCGACTGGAAGGCGAACGGAAGGCACATCTGGCGGAGCGGGCGAAGTTCGATGAGCGCTATGACGCCGCCGAGCGGCGCTGGCTGACCGAGGTCGACCAGGCGCGCGAGCGAGTCAAAACTCATGAAAAGCAAGCTCGGGCCGACGCCGCGGACCGCGCTCGCCTCCAAGATGACCTTCAGCGCGCGAGGCGCGAAACGCTCGAAGCTGTTCACGAACTGAAAACCGCCCGCGTGGTGAACGAGGAGCTGCGTGAGCGCATCAAGGCCTTCGGGGATCATTCGCAAGCGTCCACTGGCAGTCGTCGTAAGCCCCGTCCGTCCCGACG
The DNA here is from genome assembly GCA_021849615.1 of Pseudomonadota bacterium. Taxonomy (GTDB): domain Bacteria; phylum Pseudomonadota; class Gammaproteobacteria; order Steroidobacterales; family Steroidobacteraceae; genus 13-2-20CM-66-19. The sequence continues at coordinate 4,487 of JAJZSQ010000073.1, read as the reverse complement.
CACCAGTCCGTCGCGCAAGCGGAAGAACAAGACCGAGTAGTATTCGAATTCCCAATTGGTCTTGCGACACCGGGACAGGGGAGATGCATGCCAACCGCGAGAGAGTGCCGTGCCGGCCGAACGCCCACCAACGGCGGGGAGGGTCACCCAGAAGGTCGCGAGGGCGGCGGGTGAGAGCGGCGGCGCCCCCATCGCCGGGATTGACTCGATGGAAGGCCGCACCCCCTCGCCCGTTTGAGTGGAAACCTGGAATGGACGGGCAGGTCTAATCTGAGCGACATTACATTACGCAACGGCTCCGAAGACCGTACACGACACGATGTACTTGACCGAAGTCCCTTCTCAAAGCCGCGAGGACGTCGCGGTTCGGCGGCTCCTCGCCACCCCTTTCATGATCGAGGGGCTTCTCGAGCCGCTGCAGATTCACCCGGAAACCTGGTGGGCGATTACGAAAGTCTCCCATGAGCGCTTGGTGTCGGGATTCAGCGGCGACACGGATATCATCGTCGGCCGACTGACCCTCGACGATCCGACAATGCTGCCGCCGACGATGGATCGTTGCCGCGAAAAATATCCGGGCGCCCATCCAGGAATGTACGGCTACTTTGCGGCGCTCGAGCTGGCGGAAGCCGGTGGGCTCAAATGGCCACCTTCTTTAGACTACCTTGTGGGGATCGAGACGAAGTGCTTCGGCTATGATTACAGGGAGCGGACACACAAGTCCCAGAAGGCTTCCAATTCCAAGGTCAATCGAATCCGACGCCAGGTCGATTTCCTTGCGGGAATGGGCTTTGATCGGGTCGTGCTCCTGGATTTCATTCCAAATCCTCCCGCCACCGGCGCGCGAGGACAACACGCCTGGCTTGAAGCGGCGGAGCAGGCGCAACGATCCGTTGCGGAGGCGGACACCATCCTCGCGCGGCGCCTCGCCGCCGAGTCTCCAGCGGGTCACGTCGTAATCTCCTGGGGCACAGTGGCCGGAGGAGACGAAACTGAACGAGGCGCCGGCGTACCGCAGTGGCTGCGGGAGGCGCGTGTGAATTCACTTCTTTCTGACCCCATGGTTCGTGAAAGACGAGAGGAACTGGAGCGTAACCTTCGAGAGATTCTCGCCACATTTCCCCGGCCACGGCGCTTCCCGGCGCTGCTCCTCGAGGAGCCTGGAGTGACAGAGGCCTGATCTCATATGCTCCGCCGTAGTGGCGGGATCAAGAATCTCCGTCCTCAGTGCCTTGTCTCATGTTTCAAATGCCGCGGCATCTATGCGACGGGCCGGTTGGAAAACCCCCTCAACTGCCTCGTCTGCCGCGGCCGGCTCATGCTTGCGAGCGCCCGACGGCAGATTGCCGTGGACTGGACCGCGGCCTACAGGCGCTGTCTGGGGTCCGTGCTCGATACCCGACAGCCGCACACCGGGTGGTGATCGACCGCCGCCTGTTACTCGCCCGAGTCGCGGTAGCGCACGCCGAGTGACGACCAGGCGGCGGCTCAGTAGTCTTCCGCTTCGAAGCCCATGACCTCCGCCGGCGCGCTCCCTTCGGCCTGCACGCCGACGTACAGGCGATCCATGTGCACGTCCCAGTAGCCGGTCCGCGCGCCCACCTTGGTCGGAACGTTCGCGATCAGGCCGTAGCAATCGGGGGTCATCTGCTGGACGACGCTGACGAAACCCTGCCCGCCGATGATGTAGATCCGCCTGCGCGATGCGTCGTAGTAGGCATCGTCCGCCTCGCCGACGATGCCAGGCACCATGGAGACGACCTTTCCGGTGTGGGTGTCGAAGACCACCAGCATCGGGATCTTGCGCGTGACCGTGAACAGCCGATGGCCCGACTCATCCAACGTCATCGCGTAGTTGCCGCGCAGGCCGCCGGGCAGCGCCCATTTTGTCTCCCGCCCGGTGTCGCGATTGATCGCCAGCACCACGTTGCCGCAGGTGGGACAATTGGCGTACAACATCGGCCCGTGATCCTCGATGGCGAAGCGCTCCGGATGATGGCCTGTTTTCCAGATCTTGCCCACCAGGGTATTCGTCGCCGGATTGATTGCCGCGATACCACCGATCGGCCAATCGCCGAAAGCCACCAGGGCCAGCTTGTGCACCGGATCCCACACCGCGTCATCCGCATCCTCGCGCAGGTTGATGGTCTTCTTCAGTCGATACGTCGCGGCGTCGAAAATGTACACCCTGCCGTGCGAGCTCGCGGAGAACAGCTCGTTGAATCCCGGCGCATACAGCTCGCCCTGCGGCCCGGGCACCCCGGGTATGAAATGCACGAAGGTGCCGTCGAACCAATTCTCGACGCCGACGCCATTGCTGCCGACGATTGAGAAATAGAGCATGCGCCCCTGGCCATCGAAATGGTCGATCCTGCCCAGATGGCCCGGCACCGAAACCTTCTCGTAAAGCTCGAGCGGCAGTCTTGCCGGTGGCACCTGCATGGTCGGCACTGGCGCGACCGCGGCGCTGGCGATCGCGAGGAACTGCGCCGCCACCAATGCCGACAGCAGAAGGGATGGCTTTTGGTTCATGTCGTGCTACCTCGTGTGCCTTGCCGCAGGGCTGCCTGTACCGCTCAAGGAGCGGGTTGAAAGACCAGAATCCGGGCACCGCGGCCGCCGCTTGCCGGCACGGCCACGTAGTACCGATCGAGCCGTCTGACCCAGAGCGAAGTGCGCGCGATCGGCCCCGTGGGAATCCTGGCAATCTCCACATAATGATCGGGGCGCAATTGCCGATAGACGGCCACGTACCCCGCGCCGCCAGAGGCGTAGATACGGTGGTGCACAGAGTCGTAGAACAGTCCGTCCATCAAACCCACGCTCGGCAAGCTCGCGATGAACTGGTGGGTGCGGCTGTCGAACACCTCAATTCCAGCCGGCCCGCGCATGCCGACGAAAAGCCTGTGGTGCCTGCGATCGAGCGCGAGCGAAACCGGGATGCCCGTCTTCGCCAGCCAGACCGCCGCGATCCGCCCGGTGCGGGCATCAATCTGTGCGATCTGGTGCGTCTTTGGAACGGTGATGAACAGCGTTCGCCCGGGCCGGGCGACCAATATGGTGCCGGGGTGTGCGCGGGTGCGGATGTCGCCTATGTGCCGGTCTGTGACGGCATTGATGATGCCCACTTCGCCGTAATCCTTGCCGGCAGCCCCGCCCCCATAGCCCACATAGAGCAAGTGCGTCACCGGATCGTAGGCTTCGGCATCCGGACCGAGGGCGAGCTTCACCGCGGACAGCAGCCGCAACGCGCCGCCGCGATACACGCGATACACTCTCACGGCACCACCCAGTCCGTCCGCCGTGAAGAGTTTGTGCAGGCGAGCCACGTAGTATTCGCCTTGCGGTTGCTTGACCCCAGACACCGCTCGCAGCCATTTGTTCGCCCGAATGTCCACAACCTCGACCGTGTGGTTGCCCAGGGCCGAAATGAACAGCCGCCGGCCCGGAACATCCACACTGAAATGGTCGATGCGGCCGCGAACGTGCGGCAGGGGGATGGTCGCGATCAGCCGCAGCGGAGCGGCGGTGCTCTTTGCCTGTGCCGCCGTTGGTCCAAGCCCAAGCGAGAGACCGGCGATGCCCAAAACGACGAGGGAATTTCTCACGCGCCCCCCCAATGATTGGAATCGGTCTTCAGGGGCGGGCGCAGCGGATCCCCGCCGGAGCGCTTGCGCGTCCCCCGATAGGGTAAGACGCCGACCGGCCGCAAATCCTCCAGTGACGCGGGCCCGCGTCGGCGCGGGTCTCCGCCGCGGGGCCGGCAACTCCATGGCGGCGGTGAGGACATACTGCGGCCGTGCAACGATGGAAGAGCACAGCGTCACCGAGACTGTAGCCATCGAACGTGTCGGCGGCCGCGAAGTCAGTCGCACAGGGTCGGCGCTTCGGTTCCGGTCGGAAGTTGGACCCACAACTGGGGACCAAAACTAAAGAAGCTCTTGGTTACCATCCGTTTTCTCGGTGGGCGGGTGGGATCGTCGCTGCGGTCAAGACACTCCCCGAGTACCCGCTACTATCTCCGCTGCGATACTCGTGCCGACCCAGCCGAAGAAGATCAGCGGCGAATAGCTATCTCGGCACCTCGGAAACGTCTCGCGGGAGTCAGAAGGGATGCCCTCGGCGACCGAGGCTGTAGATTATTTGTGTCGCCCTGGCCAAAAACACGAATCATTGATGTCACCGAACGTGCTCCTGCGGACATCAATGACCAGTCTGGCACCACACTGATCGCGATCCGCGTCCGGAAATGTGTCGCCGGGTCGCCAACGCATTGATTTGGCGCCTGTTCTCGGTGACGCCAATGAATCGGTGGGTGACGTGAATAAACGGTCCTCACACGTGGGGCCGACAAGTGCCCCAGGTTGGGCCAGCGACGAACTCCTTCTTTAACATAATATACATTATGCGCACTGCAAGATGGATAGAGGCTTTTCATGCGTCAAGTTCCTGAGGGCTGGTCGGGAATGGCCTCCCGCCAACGTGTT